>NZ_JBSGBN010000041.1:29040-63660 GCF_053601275.1 Streptomyces sp. NPDC004752
TTCAGCGCGTGGAGGAGGGCGGTGAAGGCGGCGGGGCTGGTGGTGAGGACGGTTTGGGGCGGGGTGGGGCGGTCGGTGAGGTGGATGGTGGTGGAAGCGGTGGATATGTGGACGCAGGCGTCGCCTTCCTGGCAGTAGGACGACTTTTGCCAGCGGTTCTGGGACACGTCGGCTCCTTCACAGGTTCTAGGCGATCGTATGGATCAGGTCCCGGCTACGCGGCGGTGGTCGCCGACGTGGTCGGGGCGCCGCTGTGTGGGGTCACCTGGGTGGGGTCACCGTCCGGTGATCTGGGCGAGGGGAGCGTGGGTCTTCAGCGCGTGGAGGAGGGCGGTGAAGGCGGCGGGGCTGGTGGTGAGGACGGTTTGGGGCGGGGTGGGGCGGTCGGTGAGGTGGATGGTGGTGGAGGCGGTGGATATGTGGACGCATGCCTCCCCTTCTTGGCAGTAGGACGACTTCTGCCAGCGGCGCGTGGACATTCCGGCTCCTCTACTACAGGTTCTGGGCGATGGCGTGGATCAGGTCCCGGGACTTCTCGGGGCTGAGAGCGGCGGCTCCTACGACCTCCAGGAGGCGTCGGTACTTCTCCAAGTGGGCCTCGGCACAGACCAGTAGGGGGCCGTGGAACTGGTCCAGCTGCACGGTGTCAAGCTCAGGTACGGGGCCGCACAGGTAGTTGATGGACTGGCCCGACCCCGGGAACGCCCCGACGTCGAAGGGAAGTACCCGAAGGGTGATGTGGTCCCGCAAGCTCATGCTGATCAGATGCCTGAGCTGGTCGCGGGCCACCCTCCGGCCGCCCACCCGCATGTGCAGGGCAGCTTCGTGGATGACGGTGCTGTACGGATTCGGGTTCTCCCGGAACACCACGTCCTGGCGTTTGATGCGGTGCGAGACACGGTGCTCCACTTCCGGCGGTGTGGGAGCCGGGATCGCCTTGCTGAAGATCTCCCGGGCGTGTTCGGCAGTCTGGAGCATGCCGGGGATGTGAGCGGTGAAGGCGGTACGGATGGCCGTCGCGTGGTGTTCCAGTTCGGCGAGGGTGAGCAGTCCTGACGGAAGCACCTCGCGGTAAGTCTCCCACCACCAGCCGCGTGTCTTCTCCGCGGCCATGTCCACGAGGGCGTCGATGTAAGGCTGGTTCGTGCACGAGTAGATGTTGGCCATCGCCCGGACGCGGTCGGGGCTCACCCCGAACCTGGCCGACTCCACGTTGCTGAGTTGACCCGAGCTGGTGCCGAGCATCTGTGCGGCCTCGGTGGAACTCAGACCTGCCCGCTCGCGGAGTTTGCGCAGCTCTGTGGCGAGGCGGACGCGTCGGGCGGTTGGCGCGGGCCGTGGCGTCATGAGACCTCTTCCTAGCGGGCGTGCAATGAGCTTGTCACCCACATGAGGGAGATGGCGCCGAGATTCTTCGAAAGCTCGCAAAGCGGCTTTGCGAGACCCCTATTGTCGTTGCTGGGCGCCCCACCTGGAGCGCACCGTGGGACGCCACGGCAGAGACACCAGGCATCTGTCCAACTCCCCTCAGTGACCGGAGACTTCCGATGGCCACCGTATCCCCCTCCTGGAACTACACCCTGCACCTCCCGCACGATCCACGCGCACCGGGTATCGCGCGGGGCACCCTGAGACTGATTCTCGCTGCTCACGAGATGCCCGAACTCACCCCCACCGCGGAGCTCCTGGCGGCGGAACTGCTGGCCAACTCGCACTGTCACACCAACGGCCCGTACGCCCTCCGCCTCCGCTCGGCCGAGCCCGGCCGCCTCCGGGTGACCGTATGGGACACGGATCCCCGCGTCCCGCCCGGATTCCCGAACGCGGCTGCCCCGGCGCCCCCGCCGGACGCCGAACACGGCCGTGGACTGCCCCTGGTACGGGCCTGCGCGGACGCGTGGGGTGCGTCAGTGCTCCGCAAGCCGGGCGCGTCGGGCGGCGGCAAACTGCTGTGGGCCGAGTGCGGCGGCCGGGCGGCGGGGTGACCAGGGCCGTACTGGGAGCTGGAGCGATACCCGTTCATCAGGAGCTGATCATGATCCGGACCGTGGACGACCTGCGCGGTGCGCTCAGCGTCGTGTACTACTTCCGTGATCCACAGGAGGTGGACCGAGTCACCCTCCCGCGTCCCGGTCACTGTTCCCGGCTGGAGAGCAGCAGTGCTCGGGTCCACATCGCCAGCTGACGCACGATGGAGACCGCATGGGCGGTCCTGTGCCGCAGAAAGGGCAGTACGAGCAGCGCGGGCACGAAGGCCAGGGTGACGACGAGCACGGGTACGAGCGCGAACAGGACGATGAGGACGCGCTGTGCCCAGGGGGCGGCGATGAGCATGGTGGTGGGTTCCTTCCGGTTCGGGAGACGTCCGGTTGTCGTCGAAACCCTCCGGCTGTTCGGCTACGTTGCGAAAGGCGCACGACGGTGCCATGGCCGGGGCAATCCACAGCGGGGGACACCATGTCGGAGGTAGCTCGTTCATCAGGGAATTCGTCAGAGGCCGAACGCGGCGAGATGCCGGAACTTGCCGCGCTCGGTACCATGTTGCGAAGTCTCTTCAACACGCTGGACATCAGCCAGCGGCAGTACGCGTGTCGCGTACACCTCGACGCCTCTGTGGTCTCGCGGTATCTGAGCGGGCGCCGCATCTCGCCGCGGCATTTCGTCGACCGGTTGATCTCCGAGGTGGAGGCGGAACGGGGAAGCTCCGTCACCCCCGAGGTCAGGGAGAAGATCGAGACGACCTGGCTCACGGCGCTGAAGGCATGCGACCCGGACGCGTTCCGACTGGAGAACCTGCGCACCGACTTGACGCGGTCCAGGCGTGACGCCGAGCGTGCCCATCGCACAGTCGAGGCCCTGCAACTCCTCTTGGAGCAGAAGGAGTCACAGGTCCACGAGGTGGGCCGGGAGCTGGTCCGCCTGCAGGCGGACTGGGCAGCAGACCGGGCGAACGCCGCCCGCACGGAGATCGAGTCACAACGGGAACGGGAGTCCGTCACCGCCTCACGGGACGCCCTGCTACGCGAGATCGAGAACCTGAAGAACGACCTGCGCGAGGCGGAGAGGCTGCGGTCCGAGGCGGAGGAACACAGTCGCGAACTGCGGGAGCAGGTCCTGCGGCTGGAGGCGGACCTGGCCGAACGTGGTCCGGCGGGGGAGGCGCCTGTCGATGTCCTCAAAGCGCAACTGGAGCGGATGTGGGGGGAGGAGAACTTTCCGGAGGCCACCCGGGAGCTCACCGAAGCGGCATGGTCGCGGCCGGTGGACGAGTTGGTTGAGCTGTCGCTGTGGTTGATGGAAACGTACGGGAGTTGGCGCCTCGCCCCCTTCATGGCGGACATCGGCCGTCTGCGGCCTGTCGATGATGTGTTGAATGTCGTCAGGAGGATGTCCGACTATGACCGGCTCCTGTTGGGCGATCACGCGTTGGCGAACGCGATCGCTTCACGCATTACTCTGCGTAACGTGGCTGCTTTCTGCCGGGGGCTGGCAGAACTTGGACCAGCCGGCATGGACCTATGGGACAACGCACTGACCGAAGTGGTGGTCGGGGCGGACACGGCATCGTATGCCGTCGACCTGATCCTTCAGGTCCTGACGGTCCAGGAATCGACTGGTCTCTTCAGAGCAGCGGTCCGGGAAGCGGTAGGCCTTTATCTGCAGGATTCTTTCCCCTACCTCGTGGCTGTCGGTTTGTTCGAGGCCGGGCGACCCGACGCGGCAGAGGTCGTCCTCGATGTCGTGGTTTCTTTTGCACGGATAGCTCGAGACTCCGCTGAAGAGGCAGGGCGTCTCTACCGGGGGCTGCAAGAATTGGATGAACGCAGTCTCCGTACGCTGTTCGTCTTCATCGCGGCGCAGTCCTCCCCGGAAACGGCCGCTCGTTTCGCGCAGGCGGTGTATCGAGAAGCCGCAAGGTCGAGCGCCCCGGGCCCGCTCGACCAACTGGCCGTGCTGGGGCCGAAAGTGCTGCAGTGGGCACACGATCACTCCGGCAGCTTGAGCACCGAGGTGATCGACTATCTTGAGCATCTCAAAACGTGACCAATTGACCCACAAGCCGACAACGGGGTTCTCTGAGCGGGCCTTGGCGGAGTCTGGCAGGTCACCCCCAGACATCGATGGCCCTGACGATCAAAGCCCGGGCGTCGGTGCCGTGCACGGCGATCCTGGACAGTTCGGCGAACGCCTTGAGATACATGCGGATCTCGCCGGGGGCCGTGATGTTGACCTCCGCCGTCAGCGTCTCGACGGCCACCTGGGCGTTGTCGAAGGCGTAGAAGGCTTCCAAGGCCCAGACGGTGCGGCGGGCCGTGAACGGAATGATCCCGAGAGATACGTTCGGTCGGGACATCACGTCCAGCAGGTATCGGAGTTGATCGGCCATGGCTGTGTCGTCACAGACCCGGTAGTAGAGCACAGCCTCTTCAAGCAGTAGGGCGAACAGGTGGGTGCCCTCGTGGACCACTCGGGAGCGGTTCAGTCGTGCCTGTACTGCGTCGGCCACGTCGTCAGGGGTGCCCTGGAACTCCGTGATGGACCGCAGTAGTCCCGTCGCGTAGTCGGCGGTCTGGAGCATGCCGGGGACCAAGTTCGATGCGTAGACCCGGAAATGCGTGGTGCGCTCGTACAGCGGGACGGTCTTCTCATGGACGCGCCGCATGCCGTCACGGTGGATCTGCGCCCAGTGGGCGTACATGGACTCGGCGGTGCGAGAGGCGGCGATCAGATCCGCTGCCTGATCCTCCACACCGCAGGTCCGGCACCATGCACGTATGTCGGCATCGGACGGAACGGTCTTGGCGCGTGCGATGCGCGACGACTTCGACTTGTGCCAGCCGCACCGTTGCGCCAGGTCATGCCCGGTGAGCCCGGCGTCCTCTCTGATCTCGACCAGCCGGGCGGCAATGGCCGCGCGGGCAGCCCGGGCGGTGGACAGAGGCGACGTGGACATGAACTGACGTACCGGACTTCTTCAGATGACGTACTTCTCGTGCGGGATACCACGCTCCCAGACGTAGTTGAAGGCGGTCGAGCACAGCCGGGCGACGGTTGGCGCGTCGGTCTGGTCGGTGTGGACCCAACGGCCATCACCGTCAAAGACGTTGAACTGGACAATGCAATCGTCAAAGAGCCAGAAGTCGTTACCTGGAAGGGCGAGATCGGATGCTTGCCTCCTCGGAAGCCAGCGGACCTCCTCACCTGCGGCGACGTTGGTGAACGTGAACGAGTGCTCGTAGCGGATGTACTCGCTCGGCGGCTCCCCCACGATCCGGGCGCGGCGCATCACAACGCCTCTGGCGACGACGTCCTGGACGAGGTCGAGCCAGGGACGCCACCAAGACTGTCGGTTGTCAAGGTCGAGCCGGTGACCACGCCTCCACGCCGCGAACCCCTCGTCCTCGTCGGAGATCGCGTAGACGTCCCGCATCTCAAGGTGGACGGCGGAACGCTTCGCGGACCGGATCAGGTCGGCGAAGCTATCGAGGTTCTGCGCCATCAAGTGCCTCCTTCAGAAGCGCAACCATGCGCTGCGGCAGTCGGATCACTTCCTCATGGTCCGGGAGCGGGCTGTCCTGGACGGTCCGGGCGACCGTGTCAGCGTCGGCCCTGATGCCCTGGATGACGAGATCGTGTGTGTCTTCGTCCACCCAGACGGCCGGGCAGCCGTGATCTCCGGACTCTGGATCTTTCCCGACGAACCGTAGTTGCATTGCCCCTCCCCATGCCGCGCCGGTTGCTTGCAGCTGCACCAGAGCCTCACGGTGTCGTGACCAGGGCGTCAAGGTCGCCTGACGCTGCGTGCAACCGCGTGCAACTTCGTGGACCGGCCCGTTCACAGCTCCCTACCGTCGTAACCGGTGTTACGAAGAATCGGGGAGCATCCCATGCCAACAGCAGACACAGACGCGTCGAAGTTCGAGTACACGACCTACGCACCCAAGGGCGAGACGTGTCCGGCCTGCATGCAGCCGATCAAGGCCCTTGAGCAGGTCCGGCGCGGCATCCTGGAACGGCAGTCGGGTTCACCCGTGGTCGTGTACCGCCACCTCCAGTGCAGTGCATGAGGGGGTGATAACGGTGACCCGCTCCATGCTGCGGTACGTGCAGCACAGGATTGCAAAGCACCCCAACACCGACGTGACGTTCGAAGCCAAGTGCCTGAGATGCGATTGGGCGGCGACACCCTCGACCGACGACGAGGTCGTGGATATCGAGTGCATGCGCCACACCGGTTTGACCCCCGGACACAAGGACTTCCGGCGCAGCTGCACGTCGTTCGCCCTGGTCGAGCGTGTCGAGTAGGGTCCCGCCGATCTATCCTGCATCCGGTGGTGCGGCGGTGCGCTCTTGACGATGTCCACCGAACGGCTCACGCCGGCAGCGGGACTGGTGCGGCTTCGTTGATCTGGAGCTGAGGCAGCGGACCTGTCCCCATGCCTCCTGCCCGCGCACACCAGCAAGGGTGCCGTATGGATGCCGTGGCACCTATCGCTCATCAGCGGTTGGCTTGGTATCGCACACCGAACCGCCTCCCCGGAGAGATGACTCCGTGACCATGACCGCTGCTGCCGGATCCGCTGGGACAGGCACTCCCAGCTGCTCCGAGACGTGGCCGCGCGAGCCGGAGTCCGCGCAGCGGGCCCGCCTGCTTGTATCGGCCGCTCTCCACGCCTGGGGCATGGGCGAGTTGTTGCCGAGATGGAGAACGCCACCTCCGCAATGAACCTCACTACAGCCCGTCCGTGGGGGGGCGGCCGGCTCGAGGGGTGGTGCTGCCACCCCAAGCCAAGGGGCGCGGGGAACCGCGCGACCGGCCACGACGAGCCCGCACTCGGCAACGCACCGCACCTCCCGAGCTGTCAGGCGGGCTGGTACATGTAGCCGAGGCGGACGCAGCCGCCCCCTGAGCGGTGTGCATCGTGAAGTCGCAGGTTGCGGGTCTGGTGTGAAGGGCGAGTTGGATACTCGTGCCGGTCGGCGGCCGATGACCATGGCGTAGATCATCGGGCAGGTCCGGCTCCGGCGGGATGCCGGGTTCGGCTGCGCCCAAGACCGGTCCCCGCCTACGATCCGTCAGCAGGTCGGCACGCCGTGAGAACACGGGAGGGCACGGGGGAACGCAGGAGCGGCAGTGGATCACCGCCCGCCGGAGCGAAGTGGACGCCCCCGCGGAGGAATTGGCCAAGCAACTCCAGGAGTTCCGCGCCGAGCTGGATGAACTGGCGGTCACAGAGCGGGTGTTGAACCGCCTGGCCGAGCAGGCCCGGGCCGATGCCGGGGCTGTCGCTCCGGCATCGGCGAAGGTGGCCGGGCGGGCAGTCCTGCTCATCCCGCACCGCAGCGACGCGGCCGACGAGGGCACGCTGCCCGACGGCTACCGCAAGATCCTGGCGATCCTGCGGGAGGCCGACGGCCCGGCGCAGGTCAGGGCGGTCGGCGAGCGGCTGGGTCTGGACGCCTCGGTGCACGGCAGGCTGAAACCTTTGCGGGCGAAGATGCCCAAACTCGCCGACCGCGGCTGGCTGCACAAACCCTGACGGGCAGTTCACCGCAGGTCCATAACTGCGCGGGGCGTGCCCGTAACCGGGGAGACCCCGCTCAGACCTGCAGCTCGCCCTCTATGCGCTTGAGCGCGTGCCGAGCCAGCGCCAGGTTGCCGCGTGAACGGTCCAACGCGAGGTAGAGGAAGAGGCTCCCGCCGCTTTTGCCCAGCGGGCGGACGATGTGGTATTGCGCGCCGAGCGTGATGAGGATGTCCTCGATCGAGTCCTCCAACTTGAGCAGTCCGAGCGTGCGGGTCTTGGCGCGGACCACCTCGGTGTTGCCCGCGGCGGCCACCTCCAGGTCCAGCCCCTGGCCACCGCCGAGGACCCCGAGCGACATGCCGCTTTCGTAGTCGACCAGAGCGACGCCGAGGGCGCCGTCGATCGCCATGGCTTCCTTGAGCGCGGTCTCGATGTTCATGGTCATGCCCTTCACTTGTGCGTTGGTGCGATGTGGCAGAAAGTTCAGAATCTGAGCGCCTTGCACCCTGTCCTGAACGTTTCGACTTAAAGTACTGTGCCTTCAGTTGCCGTGTGAAGCATCGGTGAAAGGTGAGTCCCGTTGTCATCAGTCGAAGCCTCCCTGAGCTGCCTGCTGGAACTGCCAGGCGTCACGGGTGTCACGCTCATCGACGCGGTCACGGGACTGACGTACGGCGACGCTGGAACGAACGACTCGGATCCCATCGAGTGCAGCCGCCTCACAGCTCTCATCGGCAATGGACTGAACGCGGCTGGTACGCAAGGCGAGTTGGAGAGCATCGTCATCACGGGAACCAACCGCCTGCTCGTCATCGCCACCGTGCCCCGGCAGGGCGATCCTCTGCTGCTGACCGCCGAGTTGGAGCGCGGCCAGGCCAACCTGGCCTTGGTCCTGCACCGCTTGGGCCTCTATGCCGCCGAGGTGATCGCGTGAAGGCTGCGGACGCCGCCCCGCGTAACCTCCCCGCCCTCCTCGCCGCTCTCCATGAGGATGAGCGCGACGCGGCGGTCACTGTCGGCGGCAGCCCGGGCGGCACCATCCACCTGCGCCAGGGCAGGATCGTGGGGGTGGACACCCCCGGCGCCCCCAGCGCGGAGTCGACTCTCCTGAAATCAGGGCGAGTCGAGGACAGCGCCTGGGCGATGGCCTGCGCGGCAAGCGGCTCCGACGGGAACACCCTGCGCGACGAACTTCGTCGACGCGGCCTGTTGACCCCGGAAGAGTTCGAGATCGTCTGTACAGCGGCGCTGTTCGACGGCGCCTTCGCCCTCGGCCTCGGCTCCGCCGCCGAGTGGGAGGTACGCGAGCCGTCCCGGCCTGTCGTCACGGCCCGCGCCTTCGCCCCGCACCTCGTCACCGCCGAGACCACTCGCCGCCTCGCCACCATCACAGAACTCTGGGGATCAGCAACGGAGTTGGCCCGCACCCGCATCCGTACGGCCAACGCTTCCCCGGCCCGTCTTCTCCCGAGACACACGGCCATCCTGGAAGCCGCCAACGGCCGTCGCACCCCCCGCGACATCGCCTTCGCCCTGGGCCGCGGCACGTACGCCGTCATGCTCGACCTCTCCCACCTGCGCGCCCTCGGCCTCGTCGAGCACGACACACCACCGCTCGGCCGCCCCAGCACCGCCCCGCGCATGCCCGGCCCCCGGACCGGGACCCCGCTTCCGGCCGCCCAGGCACCGCTTCCACAACGCTCACCCGGAGCACACCACCCACACCGATCGGATGTGGTGTGAACCCGCGTCGGCGCAGGAAGTCCAAACGGCGTAACCTCGCCCTCGCCCGGCAGTTGAGACTCGCTCGCACCCGCACAGGTCCGCGCTCACCGCTGCCGCCGTTGCCCACGCGCCGACCCGGCGCGGCACCCGACCGACCGTCCTTCCCGACGGACCTCACCGAGCACCAGCCCGAGACAGCCCTCCTCCAGAGCGTCCGCGCGGGTCTCGCGGGACTGCCCTGAACCACGCCCGCACACCCCAGCACGCCACCCCACACAAGCCGGGAATGCAGATGCCTGAAATACACCAGCCCGAACCACTCGTCGAGGTGCTCACGGCACTGCGCGAAGGCGTGATGGGTGTCAGCGAGACGGTGATCTCCACCGTCGACGGCCTCCTTGTCGCCGCCGACGTCGACGCCGTGCACGCGGAGTCCATCGCGGCCCTCTCCGCCGCCACCCTCAGCCTCGCGCGCCGCATGGCCCACGAGGCGGGCGGTACGGGCCTGCGCGACGTCACCACCCGCAGCGCGGACCGGCACGTGGTCGTTCAGGCGATCAACGACCGAGCCCTGCTCACCGTCCTCGGCGACGACGGCCTGGACCTGACCCGCCTCCAGCGCGACATCCACACGACGCTGGCACACCTCGCGGAAATTCTCCAAGGGGACACCCCGGCCTGACGGCTCTCAGGCGGGCTGGTACATGTAGCCGAGGCGGACGCAGCCGCCCCCAGGGGGCGGGGGACTGCGCGACCGGCCACGACGAGCCCGCACTCGGCACCGCACAGTATCTCCCGAGCTGTCCCCGACCCTGCTGTACCGGCGGCGGTGCGGTCGGCCCGCCCCCAGGGGGCGGGGGGAACTGCGCGACCAGCCACAACACCCCCGCACCCGGCAACGCACCGCACACTCCGAGCCATCCCCCAGCCATCTCCCAGCCACCCCCCGACCCCGCTGAACCGGCGGAGCCCGAACGTATGCTCAAGGAATGACGACTTCCGCGACCTCCGGAACCGGCCCGACCGAGAACTCCATGCGTCGCGCCCTCAAACGCGCCCGGGACGGCGTCGCCCTCGATGTCTTCGAGGCGGCGGTGCTGCTCCAGGCGCGCGGCAAGGACCTCGACGACCTCGCCGCGTCCGCCGCCCGGGTCCGGGACGCGGGCCTCGATGCGGCGGGCAGGCCCGGCGTCATCACGTACTCGAAGAGCGTCTTCGTCCCCCTCACCCGGCTGTGCCGGGACAAGTGCCACTACTGCACCTTCGTCACCGTCCCCGGCAAGCTGCGCCGCGCCGGGCACGGGATGTTCATGTCCCCGGACGAGGTCCTGGACATCGCCCGCAAAGGCGCGGCACTCGGCTGCAAGGAAGCCCTGATCACCCTCGGCGACAAACCCGAGGACCGCTGGCCCGAGGCGCGCGAATGGCTCGACGCGCACGGCTACGACGACACCATCGCCTACGTCCGGGCCGTCTCCATCCGCATCCTGGAGGAGACGGGCCTGCTCCCGCACCTCAACCCGGGCGTCATGACCTGGACGGACTTCCAGCGCCTCAAGCCGGTCGCCCCCTCCATGGGCATGATGCTGGAGACCACCGCCACCCGGCTCTGGTCCGAGCCGGGCGGCCCGCACCACGGCTCCCCGGACAAGGAACCCGCCGTACGGCTGCGCGTCCTGGAGGACGCGGGCCGTTCCTCCGTCCCCTTCACCTCCGGGTTGCTGATCGGCATCGGCGAGACCTATGAGGAGCGCGCGGAGTCCCTGTTCGCGCTGCGCCGGATCTCGCGGGCCCACCACGGCATCCAGGAGCTGATCATCCAGAACTTCCGCGCCAAGCCGGACACGGCGATGCGCGGCATGCCGGACGCGGAACTGGACGAGCTGGTCGCCGCCGTGGCGGTCGCCCGGCACATCATGGGCCCGAGCGCCTGCCTCCAGGCCCCGCCGAACCTGGTCGACGCCGAGTACGGGCGGCTGATCGGCGCCGGCGTCGACGACTGGGGCGGAATCTCCCCACTCACCATCGACCACGTCAACCCCGAACGCCCCTGGCCGCAGATCGAGGAGCTGGCCGCGAAGTCCGCGGCGGCCGGCTTCGAACTGCGGGAACGCCTGTGCGTCTACCCGGAGTTCGTCCGGCGCGGCGAGCCCTGGCTGGACCCGCGGCTGCGCCCGCACGTGGCCGCGCTCGCCGACCCGCGGACCGGCCTGGCGCGCCCCGACGCCCGCCCGGCGGGGCTGCCCTGGCAGGAGCCCGAGGAGGCGTTCGTCGCCACCGGCCGTACCGATCTGCACCGCACCATCGACACCGAGGGCCGTACCGCCGACCGGCGTGACGACTTCGACGAGGTGTACGGCGACTGGTCCGCCCTGCGTGAGGCGGCGGCCCCCGGGATGGCACCGGACCGGATCGACACGGACGTACGCGCGGCCCTGGCGACCGCGGCCGACGACCCGGCCCGGCTGACCGACGCGGAGGCGCTGGCCCTGCTGCACGCCGACGGCCCGGCGCTGGACGCACTCACCCGGATCGCCGACGATGTGCGCCGGGCGGCGGTCGGCGACGACGTCACCTACATCGTCACCCGCAACATCAACTTCACCAACGTCTGCTACACCGGCTGCCGCTTCTGCGCGTTCGCGCAGCGCCGCACGGACGCCGACGCCTACACCCTCTCCCTGGAGCAGGTCGCGGACCGCGCCCAGCAGGCATGGGACGTAGGCGCGGTGGAGGTGTGCATACAGGGCGGCATCCACCCGGACCTGCCCGGCACCGCGTACTTCGACATCGCGCGGGCGGTCAAGGAACGTGTCCCGGGGATGCATGTGCACGCCTTTTCGCCGATGGAGGTGGTCAACGGCGCCACCCGCACCGGCCTGTCGATCCGCGAGTGGCTGACGGCGGCGAAGGAGGCCGGGCTCGACACCATCCCGGGCACCGCGGCGGAGATCCTGGACGACGAGGTGCGCTGGGTGCTCACCAAGGGCAAGCTGCCCACGGCGACCTGGATCGAAGTGATCACGACCGCGCACGAGTTGGGCATCCGGTCGAGTTCGACGATGATGTACGGCCATGTGGACCAGCCCCGCCACTGGCTCGGCCATCTGCGCACGCTGGCCCGTATCCAGCGGGAGACGTGCGGCTTCACGGAGTTCGTGACGCTGCCGTTCATCCACACCAACGCACCGGTGTACCTGGCGGGCATCGCCCGGCCGGGCCCGACGCCGCGGGACAACCGGGCGGTGACCGCGATGGCCCGGCTGCTGCTGCACCCGTACATCCCCAACATCCAGACCAGCTGGGTGAAGCTGGGCGCCGAGGGCGCGGCCCAGATGCTGCGCTCCGGCGCGAACGACCTGGGCGGCACGCTGATGGAGGAGACGATCTCCCGCATGGCGGGCTCCTCCTACGGTTCCTACAAGTCGGTGCGCGACCTGGTCGCGGTGGCCGAGGCGGCGGGCCGCCCGGCCCGGCCCCGCACGACGCTGTACGGGGCGGTGCCCGAGGAGCGGCAGCGGGCGGCGGCGGCCTCGGACGGCCATCTGCCGGAGCTGCTGCCGGTGCTGGACTGACGTCCCCGGGACGTCCCCGGGACGTCCCTGGGACGCCCCTGGGGAGCCCGCCGCACGGGACGGCCACAGTACGATGATCCGACCCCCGTTCGACGGGGACCCGTAGCGGAGGAGATGCGTAACCCGTGCCAGCCCGACTGCCCTCGTGGGCCTGGTCCACCGGTCTGACGGTGGGCGCGACCGTGGCCGTGGCCGCCCTCGCAGTCCAGGCGGACAAGGGGCCGCACCCCACGGCCGCGGCGGCCCGGCCCAGCGCCTCGCCGTCCGTGCACCCGGCACCCAAGCCGACCCGGACGGCGGCCCCGAAGGTGCCGGACGCCTCGGGCACCGGCCGCCGCATCGTCTACTCGCTCGGTCGGCAGCGGGTGTGGCTGGTCGACGCGGCGGAGCAGGCGACCAGGACCTTCACCGTATGGCCGGGGACGATCAGCCCCGACCCCGGCACCTACGTGATCTCCAACACCCGGCCGACCACGACCGGTTCGGACGGCGTCCCGATCGAGCACATCCTCTACTTCGCCGGCAAGTCGGGCCTGTCGATCGCCTTCTCCAACGCGGTCGACGGCTCCTCCCCGTCACCCGCCGCCGACCAGCAGACGAGCGGCATCCGGATGCCCAAGGCAGACGGCGCGGCCCTGTGGACATTCGGCACGGAACCGGACACCAAGGTGACGGTGGTCAGCTAGCCGACGACCGCTCCGGCAGCTGGACGACCAGCAGCACGACGCCGCTGAGCAGGAACCCCCGGGTCGCCGCCGCCAGCCCGTTCCACGTCTTCGACTGCCACATGGCGAACCACTCGCCGCCGATCGCGATGAACCCGGCGCCGAACAGCAGCATCACCATCAGCAGCCCGTACGTGGACACCCGCCGGGCCCGTCCGTGGTCCCGGCGCACCCACAGCCACGTCCCGGCGATGAGGACGAGGGCCGCGGCCCACTCCCACCCGATGATCGCGACGTAGGCGGCGTCCTGGAGCGCGGTGCTCGTGACGGCCCGCCCCATCAGGTCCTCGTCCCCGAACGTCGTGTCCATGGCCAGAACATGCCGCACGAACTGCTGGTTCGTGCCGAAGTCCGTGACGTTCCCGATGGCGACGAGCGTGATGTAGAGGGCGATGGTGGCGGTGAGCACCCCTGCGGCCAGGGAAAGCCCCCGGGACCCGGCGGCGGCACCGGTGTCGGCGGTGCGTCCGGTGGAGGTGGTGACCATGACCGGTTCCTTCCCCGCCGACTCCGCCGTGTCCCGTACGCATTGAGCCAGAACGCAGGCGGAGGACACATCGGCGTACGCGAGCCGGGGTGTCTCGCTGTCCGCCCTGGTCCGCGGCTCGGCGGCCTCGTTTCCCGGGCGTTCATGCAGCCCTCATGCTCCAGGCTTGGTGACGGCTTTACCCGCGCCCTACCTTCACGAGGCACAGTCGATCCGACACAAGCGAGGCTTCAGATGCTCCTCCGGCATGCGATCACCGTCCTGGCGGTGGTGCCCGCGCTCGTTGCCCCGGCGACCGCCCAGGCGGCCACTGCCCAGGCGGCCACCGCCCAGCAGGCTTCCCAGCACGTTCTTCCCCAGAAGACCCACTTCGATCTGCAGGCCCACCGCGGCGGCATCGGCATGACCACCGAGGAGTCCCTGGAGGGCTTCGGCAAGGCCCTGCGCCTCGGGGTGAGCACCCTGGAGCTGGACACGCACGTCACCAAGGACGAGAAGGTCGTGGTCAACCACGACCGGCAGATCAGCGCCCAGAAGTGCAAGGACACCGGGCCGGTGACGCCGGGTGACCCGATGTACCCGTACGTCGGCAAGTACATCAAGGACCTGACCCTGGCCCAGATCAAGACGATGGACTGCGGCTACCAGCAACTGCCCGGCTTCCCCGAGCAGGAGCAGATCAAGGGCTTCCGCATGGTGGAGCTCAAGGACGTCCTCAACCTGGTGAAGAGCTACAAGGCCAAGAAGGTCAAGCTCAACATCGAGACCAAGGTGGAGGCCGGCGCGCCCGAACAGACCGCCCCGCGCGAGCTGTTCGTACGCCGTGTCTTCGAGGAGATCCACCGCTCGGGGATCGAGAAGCAGGTCACCATCCAGTCGTTCGACTGGGGCGCGCTGAAGCAGATGCACAAGCTCGCGCCTCGCTACCCGCTGGTGGCGCTGACGAACTACGACTTCCTCCAGGTCGGCAAGCCCGGCGCCTCCCCGTGGCTCGGCGGCATCGACGCCGACGACTACGACGGCGACTTCGTCAAGGCGGCCGCCGCCATCCCCGGCGTCAAGGCGCTCTCGCCCGTCTACGGCATGCCGCAGAACGGGACCGTCGCGGACCCGAACTTCAAGTTCTACGTCTCCGAGAAGATGGTCGAGGACGCCCACAAGCGCGGCCTGAAGGTCATCCCGTGGACCTGTGACGACAACCCCACCATCGAGGCGCTCATGGACATGGGCATCGACGGCATCATCACCGACTACCCCAACCACGTCCGGAACATCATGGCCGACCGCGGCATGCGCCTGCCCAAGGCATACCCCGCGCCGCACGACCACTGACGCCGGAGTCCTTCGCGGCGACGTCCTTCGCGGCGATGTCCTTCGCGGCGACGGTGTCGGCGACTCCCGCCGACACCATCGCCGCGTCAGCGCGCCGCGAAGCCCAGGGAGTTCGTTCCGCCGTCAGATGATGCCGCGCTCGGCCAAGGCACTGATGACCTCGCCGATCTGGACCTCGCTCATCCGCTTCCTCTCCGCCTCGTCCTGCGACTCCTTCGCGGTGCCGTACTGCCACCAGGTCCGGCCGGTTTCCCGATCACTGACCAGGAACCGGTCCTTGAGGGCGGGGCCGCGCACGATGAGGGTGACGGTGTAGGGCTCCGCCACGGCCGCGTGGATCAACCGGTGGTGCAGGATGCAGGGTGTAGGAGTCGCTGGCCTCCTCGGAGCGGACCATGTACGGCTGGAGCGTGGCCACGTCCAGGACGTCGTCAAGGCCGTAGAGGGTGTGCTGGTAGCTGCCTCGCAGGATCCGCGAGGAGTACGTCCAACGGTGGTTGTGGGGCCGGTCGTAGTAGCCGGGCAGGAAGACGTGCAGGCGCAGGCGCCATCCGGCCGGATCGTCGTACAGAACGACCTTGTCGAGGATGTCGTAGTGCTCGGACAGGCGGCTGAGGTGCTCGTCCTGGGGCACCTGGTGGACCAGGCGCCGCAGGAGATACCTGTCGCCCGCCAGGGTGGCGAGAACCTTGCTGGTCGTGGCCTCGACTGCGGGTGTGTCGTCCCAGTTCGGATTGTGCAGGGACTTGGTCAGCTCACCGATCACGATGCGGTCCTCTCCCGATGGGCGATGTCGGCACTGGGGACGACGGTGCAGTGGGCCGTGCCCGCCTCGCACGCGTAGTGCAGTGCGGCAGGCAGATCGTGGCCTTCGAGGTGGGCGGCGGCGAGTCCGGCGGAGAACGCTGCCCCAGCGCCGTGCGTGTGCACCACGTCGACCCGCTGAGCAGGTATGCGATGTGTGCCGGCGCGGGTGACGGCGGCGACGCCGAGCGCCCCCACGGTGACCACCGCCGCGTGCGGGCCCAACTCCGTCAGAAGATTGCACGCGGTGTGCTCCGCGTCCTGCACCTGGGACTCGGGCAGGCCCGTCTGCACCGCGAACAGATGGGCCTGCCGGGCGGCCTGCCGGACCTTGGACCGGGTCACTGCCGAGGTTCAGCAGCACCGGCACCCCCGCGACCGCCGCGGTGTGCAGCGCGTCGGCCGCCGCTTCGGCGATGACCGTCGAGAGAGGAGAACGTCCAGTCCACCTCGGCGCCCTGGTTGGCGCCCGGGTAGAGCGGGCGACCTGGAGGACCTGGGCGTGCGCCAGGTAGCTGAAGCACGCAAGATCCCACTGCGGCTGCCGAGTTGTCACCGTCGCTCCCAGCCCCGCTCGGACTCGAAGACGCCCTTGACGAAGTGGAAGGCGCCGGAAGGCGCCGTCCATGAAGCCGGTGTTCTTGCGCTCGCCCAGCAGGAACGCGGCCCTGTTCGTCGCGCAGGACGAGGTGCAGGTCAACGCAGGACATATAACGGTCGGACACGGTGGGTCTCCTTCGTGGTTGAGGCCGCCCAGGCAACGAAACCGGGCAACCGGGAGTCGCGGTGGTCTAGTTGGCCGGGACCGACTTCCACAGTCGGCACACGGGAACGATGTCGTCGTAGGCGGCGCAGGAGGACCGGCCGTCGACGATCTCCTCTGCGGGACAGCCGCCCATACACGAGCCCGGCGCCTTGCAGCCTGAGCAGCCCGGTTTGGTCAGGGTGCCGGTGAACAGGTCGAACTCGTTGGGGCCCTTGTTCAGCTCGATCCGGCCTTCCTGCATCTCGGCGAAGTGCAGGTCGGTGTCTACAGGGGCTCATTGTCGCTGTCTGTCATCCGGCCCCGGGCCTTCTTCCAGGTTCGGGGCCGGATCATGGGCCCGCTTGCCCGATCAGGCCGCCAGGCGCCGATGGTGAGCGGGCAGTGCGAGGGTTGACCGCTTGGATCGAGGTGGTTTCGGCGCGGTGGACGTTCCCACCGGGTGGTGATGTACTTCTCCACCGTCGCGGCGCTCATGGCGCCGACCGAGGCGGCCAAGTATGACGATGACCGCAAGGTGGGCATCCGCGACTTCAGGTGTGGGAACTCCGCCCGCAGTACGCGGGAGGTGAAGCCCTTGAACTGGTTCGCGACGTACGAGGCCGACGACTTCGGATCCTGTCTGCGACGGTCCCGTTCTGCGGCATGCACAGCGGCTCCGTCGTCGGGCAGCCAGCCATCCCAAAGGGTCTCGGCCCCCTCACCAGTGCGCTGGCCACCGTGCGGTCTGGATGGGCCTGCTGATGGGCGAACTCCCGTAGCCGGAGCACACGCACATCGCGACGCTCGCCGGTCAATGCCCCGGCCAACGTGCTCTTTCCGCTGCCGGGAGGTCCGAGGAGGGCTACAACGTCCACGGAGGTCCGCCTTTCATGAGGAGGAGGTGAAGAGGCCCGGCGCGGGTTCTCTGTCCCCGTGGGGGATCGGAGACGGATCTCCCGCGCCGGGAGTCGGTGCGCCCGATGGCCACGGCCGGGGGAACCCGGGCCACCGGACGGGGGCTGTGCGGCCGTCGCGCTCAGCTCTTGCATCAGCTCGTCCAGAGCGACGATGCGGAAGGAGGTCAACCGGCGGACCAGTTGTGATGCGAGGAAGGCGGCCAGGTCGGGGTGCCCGTAGGGCAGCGGGTGATCAGGCTGTGCGCGCACTTCGACGCAGCCTCGGCCGTAGCCGCACACGGTGTCGTGCACCCCGTACAACGGTGCGCTCTGCGCCAGATGGACAGTCGGCCGCCCATCGAGACGCGGGCACAGCTTGGCCGCGGGAAGGATGTGCCGTCGGCACAGCGGCGGCTGCGCGGGTTGGACCTTCTGGAGGATCCACCCGAGTCGGTCCGGGGCAAAGGGCCTGTCCGCCTGCCTGACCGGGTGATCCCAGCGCGTAACGGTGCGCGGCGTCGTCATGACCGGTCCGTTGCCGGAACGTCGAGGAGGCACCACGTGGTCGCACCGGCGTCGCCGGTTCCCCAGTCCCCGCCGTTCTCCTGCACCAAGTGCTCCACCAGCGCGAGGCCCCGCCCTGACTCGGCGTCGCCGTCTGTCGGCTTGGGTGCGGCGCAGCCCGGCATGCCGTCGCCGACAGCAATGCGCAGGGATTCGTCCTCGACGGTGATGCTCAGGGTGATCTTCGTGGTGCCGCTGTGCAGGAGCGCGTTCGTGAGCAACTCCGAGACGATCAGCATCACATCGTCGTGCAGCACCTCAAGGCCGCAGTATCTGAGCCGGGCGGACACGATCCGACGCATGATGCCGACGCGGACCGTGTCCTCTGCGCGGAGCGGGTCATCGCCACGGCGTGGGGCGACGCGGATGGTCTCGTTCAGCACGTCGCCGTAGTGGTGGGGGGCTGCGCGGAGCGAGGGTACGGCTGTCGTCGTCATCGCGCCCTCTTGGGGGAGTGTGGTGCCGACCGGACAGCGCGCGCATGGCTCTCCGTGGACAGGCTGAGGGTCCGCGTGTACGTGGGCACGGCACGCTCAGCCGGACTCGGCAGCAGGGGCGGGGAGTTCGGGATCACGACGGGATCACCGTTCCCCATGCCGCTCCGTGCCCTTGGTAGCCGGAGGCTCCGTCGGCCAGGTCGCGGCGGCGGGCCAAGTCACCGGCCGTACGGCGCTGGGGAACCGGCACCGTGGAGTCCGGGGAGCGCGCCACGGACAGGAACGCGCCACGGTCGCGCAAGAGGTCGCGTACGGCCTCGAAGCCTACGAACGGCGCGGCGATCATCGGCGGCGAGTAGGTGACGATGCCGTACACCGCGCGGTCGGAGAGGAGGGTCAGGACGCGGGTCCAGCCGGGACGGGACGTCAGCGGGGCCTGGCGGTCGGCGTCCGTCACGGCCTCGACGACGCCCCGGTCCCGCGCGGTGGCGTACTGGTCGCAGTAGTCGGTGAGGAGGTCGGCCGATTCCGGGTCCGAGGTGGCGATGTACAGGGCGACCGGTACGCGGCCGGGGATGTCTGCCGTGCCAGACACTGTCACGCGTCAGTCACCTTGAGTGAATCCACGGAACGTGGTAGCGGCCCAAGTCGGTCAAGGCCCAACTACCACGCCCCGTAACAGTTCAGGCAGCAGCACCGCACGAGGTGATACGCAGCATGGCAGCCAACTGCCTTGCTGCCGTGGCGGGATCGGTAGCGTGCACCGTGGTGATGCCGAGAGCGACGGCCGGGGGAAGGTTCTTGGCGGTGTCGTCCACGAACACGCAATCTTCACCCGGGAGTTCGAGCAGTTCCAGGCAGCGGCGGTAGATCCGCGGGTCCGGCTTGGCGATGCCCTCACGCTCCGAGATCACATGGACATCGCACAGGTCCCACACACCGAGCTTTGCGTACGGGTCGTACGGATGCATGCCGTAAGAGTTGGACAGCAGTGCCACCCGGACACCAGCGGCTCGGGCGGCCCGGACAAGGGCATGCATGGGCTCGGCGGGGCGCACATGGGCGTGGGCGCGGCCCATCAGGTCGTCCGCGTCGTCAAGGTCAAGCAGGGCGCCCGTCGCGGCGTTCCATTCAGCCTGGCGAGCCGCCCGTGTTCCAGCTCGACGTACAGTCGGCGGCCTTCCGGGTCATCGTGCAGCACGCGACGCCAGGCGCCCGGAGCCAGCCCCTGCTGGGCGTTCCAGATGTCCCAGGACGCGCTCAGGGAGGTCGTCATGACGCCCGCGTGGTCGATGATCAGGGCACGAAGCAAGGGGATGACTCCAAGGTGATGCAAGGCCCGCGCCAGGGGCGGCGCCGACCGGATGGAGAGGCGGGCCGGGTGTCAGCGGACGGCGCTCGTGGCAGGGATGCCCAGGGCGGTTGCGGCCCGGCGCAGGCGGCTGGTGCTGCCGCACCCAGCGCGCTGCATGATCACCCCGGCCAGGGCCTGATGACGGGTCCAGCCGGGATTGTCCTCCGACACCGTCAGCAGCGTATCGAGCGCGGTGTCGTACATGTGGGCGTCGCACTGCGCCACGGCGACGTCGAGGCCGACGCGTGAGCGGGAGGCATGGGAAAGGCCGGCACGATCGCGGAACTGGTCGGCGAGGCTGAGGGCCTTGCCAGAGTTGCCGACGGCCACATGCACGCCGATCGCCTGATGCGTGGCGTAGGGGGGGCCGAACTGCGTGCCGTTCGTCATCACGTCGCGCCCGAGGCGAGCCGCGGCAGCGTGCGCCTCGGACAACAAGTCGGAGGCGGTATCGATGTCACCGAGGCGGGAGGCGGCCACAGCGGCGAACACGATCGTCTTGCCGAAGGCCACCCAGGCGGCCGGGTCACGCTCGGTCATGCGGGGCTCAGACGCCCGCGCGGCCTGCTCCGCCACGTGTTGAGCATCGCGCACCCGGGAGTCATTATTCTGAACCCCTTCGGGATGTACGCCTACATCCGAAGGTACCGGGGACGATAGGCCCGGGTGATGCTTCGGCCCGCTCTCCCCCGAAGGGAGGCGGGCCGTCGGCGCTCCGGCAACGATCGCCACATGGCCCCCTTGGCGATGCCCACACGAGCTCCACTGTGCTCAGCCGTTGTAGCCCTTCTGCTTCACACGCGGCCCCCACCTCGCAGCAACCTTGGCGAAACAGTCACGGCACAGCGGGCTCGCGCCGCTGCCGTAACCGCATCCCGCATGCTGATCCGCATCCTGAACCGAGCGTCCCCGGTCCATTACAGTGCGAGCGGTCGTGAGTGCGGACGGTGCCGTGAGGAGGGGTTGGTGGGTGCGACAGCCGGTGCGGTCTGGGGCCGTGCCGAACAGCAGGACTTCCGCAGCCGGGTGCGCGGCACGCTCCTCGGGGCGGCCGTCGGCGACGCGCTGGGCGGTCCGGCCGACGGGCTCACGCTGGCGGAGATCCGCTCCTCGTACGGTGCCGAGGGCCTCGTGGACCTGGCCGTCGGCTTCGGCAGGCGCGGCGCGGTCACCCACCACACCCAGCTGACCCTGTTCACGGTGGACGGGCTGATCCGCGCCCAGGTCCGCCGCGACACCGGCGCCTGGCACCCGCCGACCGATCTGCACCGGGCGTATCTGCGCTGGGCGGCCACCCAGCGGGACTGGGGCCCGGACGAGCGCCGCGAGGACGACGGCTGGCTGGCCCGGGAGGAGTGGCTGTACACCCGGCGGGATCCGTCGCGGGCGCTGCTCATCGGCTTCGGGGACGAGCACATGGGCACGCTGGACCACCCCAAGAACCCGGGCGAGCTGGGCCCGGAGGCGATGGCCCGGTCGGCGCCCTTCGGGCTGCTGGTCGGCTGGGAGCCGCAGTTGGTGGTGCAGCTGGCCGTGGAGTGCGCGGCACAGACCCACGGGCACCCCACGGCATACCTGGCGGCGGGCGCGTATGCGCTGATCGTGCACGCGCTGGCCCGCGGTGACGACCTGGACGGCGCCGTCCAGCGGGCGCTCGCCCTGCTCGCCGCCCGCCCGGGCCACCAGCCGGTCTCGGACGCCCTTCAGCACGCGCTCGGCGCGGTGCGGCAGGGGATGCCCAGCCCGGCGCGGGTGGCGGAGCTGGCGGGCGACGGCGCCGCGGACGGGCTGCTGGCCGCCGCCGTGTACTGCGCGCTGGTGGGGGAGGACGTACGGCACGGGCTGTGCCTGGCCGTGAACCAGGCGGGACCCTCCGGCGCGGCGGGCACGCTCACCGGGGGCCTGCTCGGCGCCCTGCACGGCGAAACGGCCCTCCCACCGGCCTGGCTGGCCGAGTTGGAGGGCCGTCCCACGATCCTGGAACTGGCCGACGACTTCGCGATGGAGATGACCCAGGGGCCCGCGCTGCACGGGCCCGCCGGGTCCTCGCCGGGGTGGCTGGTCCGGTACCCGAGGGCCTGACCGTCATCCCTTCGCGGGCGCCACCCATGCCCCCGTCGGAGACCAAGGGCACCGCCGCCGGAGACGACGGCGCCGCCCATGCCCTCCCCGTGAGACCACGGCGCTGCCTGGGCGCGGTCACCACGCCGGTCGCGGGGGCCCGCGGCACCGTCCTCTGGCCCGGCAGCACGGGAAGCGGCCGGCAGCCGCCGGAGTGCTGGGAGCGGCACTTCACCGAACTCGACGCGCGGGTAAGGGAGTCGGGAGTCGGCCGGGTGGAGCCGGCGTCGGGCCTCGGCCGGGTGGAGTTGGTGGCGGCGTTCATCCCGACGGTTCCGGGCACGGACCGTTACGTGGCCGAGCTGCGCACCACCGGCCCGTCCGGCGGCTGAACGGCGCCGGTCACTTCTTCAGTCGGCTGAAACGGCACCGTTTATTTCTTCAGCTCGTTCGGGCACGGGGTGCCGCGCGGTAGCTGGTAGGGCGCCGCCAGGTGGTAGGTCCCGGCCCGCGGAGCGAGCAGCATGGTCCACTTGTCGCCCTGGGAGTCCTTCTCCGTCTCCATCAGGCAGCCGTTGACGTTGTCGTACGTCTTTGGCAGTCCGTCGGCGCGATGCTTGGAGGACCACGTCTCCTGCGGCGGCTTCAGGCTCTTGCCGTCGGCGTCCACGATGCTCAGCCACGGCGAGTACGGGATACGGATCAGCACCCGGCCGGCCTTGCGCACCTCGATGGTCAGCTCGCCCTGCTCCGCCCGGTCGACGACCGCGTTGGGCTCGGCGAGCGGCGCCGCGTCCGTCACCCGGAACAGCTGCCAGTTGGCGTCGCCCCAGACCTGCTTCAGATACGGCAGCCCGCGCTGGACCAGTTCCCGCTCCCGCTCGCCGCCGTCACCGTCCGGCTCGCCCTTGGGCAGCACCACGAAGTGGACGGCCCAGCGCTGCAACCACTCGTGGTAGTTCGCCGAGTTCAGCGTGTCGTCGTAGAAGAGGGGGTTGCGCTCCATGTCGGCCTGCCGGTTCCAGCCGCGGGCCAGATTGACGTACGGGGCGAGTGCGGACGCCTCCCGGTGGGAGCGGGCCGGGACCACCTCGACCCGCCCCTTCTCGGCGCCGACCTGCTGCAACTCGTTGACCAGCGGCGCCAGCTCACGCGCCCAGGAGGCCACCGGGGTGGTGTGTACGAGGTCGTCGACCGACTTGAAACCGATCCAGCCGGCGAACCCCAGGAACGACAGCACGATCGCGTACCACTTGCGCGACCGCGGCACCGCGAAGGGCAGCGCCGCGATCAGCGCCACCCCCGCGAACATCATCGGCAGCCGCGAGATGTTCGACCCGATCTGCGAACTGACCAGCCAGACCAGCAGCACCGCGAGGCTGTACACCGCGGCCGTCAGCCGGACCGTCGTCCACCGCTTCGGCACCAGGAACAGACAGAGCAGGCCGTACAGCAGCGGCAGCACCACCGAGCCGAAACCTATTGGCTGCGTGCCCGAGAACGGGAACAGCCAGGCCGCGACGGCGACGACCGCGGTCGGCGCGAGCCCCAGCGCCCAGGCGCCCGGGCGGCGCTTCTGCAGGAACAGCGCCGCCGCGACCAGGCCCACGAACAGGCCCGCGACCGGCGACGCCATGGTGGCCAGCGCGGCGAGCGGCGCGGCGACCAGGGCCTTCGCCCACCGCTTCAGACGCCAGCGGTAGGGCCAGCAGAAGACGGCCGCGACCGCGCCCAGCCCGAACAATGTGCCCAGACCGAAGGTCACCCGGCCCGACAGCGCGTTGCAGAGCAGCGCGAACACTCCGGCCAGTGCCGCCCACAGCGGGTTGCGCACCGACCGGCTGCGGATGAGGACCATGGTCAGCAGGCCCGCCGACCCCGTCCCGGCGACCATCATCGTGGTACGGACACCGAGGACCGACATCAGATACGGCGACACCACGCTGTACGAGACCGGGTGCATGCCGCCGTACCAGGCGAGGTTGTACGCCGAGTCGGGATGCCGGCCGACGAACTCGGCCCACGCGTCCTGGGCCGCGAGGTCACCGCCGCTGTTGGCGAATGTGAAGAACCAGACGATGTGCAGCACACCGGCGAGCGCTGTGACGGAGAGGGCCGGGTGCCGCAACAGCCGCTGCCGCAGGGGTTCGGCGACGGCCAGCAGTCCGGTCCGGCGGGGCCCTCGGCCGTCCGCGCGGTCGCCCGCGGGGTCGGGGTGATCGTCCCGGTCGTCCGCGGGGTCGGAGTGACCGTCACGGTCAGCCGCGGGCAGGGCTATTCGCGGTCCGGATCCCGGTCCGGATCCCGGGCCCGGCTCGGCGTCGTCGGCGCGTGTCGGCTCCGCAGTGGCCACCTGAAGGCACTCCCCGTGTCCCGTCTTCTGTTCTCGGCCGAGTCCCCCGGTGTTTCCGGCCGCTTACCGGCCAGTTCGCGGCCCTGTCCCTTGACCGGCGACCTGCCCCGATTCGTGACGCTAGCACGCACCCCGCCGCGCGGCGCCCGGGTGGGGGCCTCGTCGACGGGGTGCGGGGACGGGCGGTGCGCGGCGGGTCAGCCGAGACGGGTCAGCTTGTCCGTGAAACCGGGTTCCGTGAGGTCCTTCTGCAACGCGACCGGCACCTTGACCGCGCCGTTCGAACCGTCGCCCACGGTGAGGGTGCCGACCTTCGTGCCGCCCTTCGCGGAGTGCGGCACGTCGTCGGCGACGAAGGACAGCTCGACCTTCAGACCCGCCCAGCCGACCGCCGTGACGTCCTTGGTGATCACGACCGGCGTACGGCCGCCGAGCCCGTCGTCGACGGATCCGACGACCTCGCCCTTCTTCAGGATCGTCACCGACTTCAGCGCGCCCTGCGCGGCCCGGATCAGCTGGTCGCCCGCGTCGAGGGCGCCGCTGATGATCGTGTTGTCCGCGCCGCCGGGACCCTGGCCGAGCACGGCGCCGACGATGGTCCGCGTCTCCCCGCCGACCTCCCGGGTCGCCGCGAAGACCAGGTTGCCGCCGGCCGCGGTGGTGGTGCCGGTCTTGATGCCGATGACGTCGTTGTAGCCGACGAGACGGTTCCAGTTGCTGTGCTTGGCGCCCTTGTAGTCGGTGTACTCCATCATCCGGGCGACCTCGCGGAACGAGGCGTCCTGCATCGCGGCCTTCGCCAGCTTCACCTGGTCCACGGCCGTGCTGACCGTCGTCGGCTTCAGACCGGACGGGTCCGTGTACGTCGTGTGGGTCATCCCCAGGTCCTTGGCGGCGGCGTTCATCTTCGCCACGAACGCCTTCTCCGAACCGGCGTCCCACCGGGCGAGCAGCCGCGCCACGTTGTTCGCGGACGCGATCAACACGCCTTCGAGGGCCTCCCGTTGGGTGATGTGGTCGCCCGCGCGGACCTCCACGGTGGACTCGCCGTCCGCGGTCGCCTGGTCCTGGGCCGGCTGGTCCACGGGGATCTTCGGGCCCGCGCCGCCCTTGAGCGGGTGGTCGCGCAGGATCAGGTACGCGGTCATGACCTTGGCGACGCTGGCGATCGGTACGGGTTTCTGCGCGCCGGACGAGCCGAACGAGCCGATGCCCTGCACATCGAGCGCGCCCTGGCCGCCGGACGGCCACGGGATCGACGCCTTGCCGCCCTCGAAGGTGTAGCTCTCGTCGGCGGTGAGGTCGAGGGCCGGGGCGGGCAGCGGGCGCAGCGCCTGCACGATCGCAAAGACGACCGCGAGCAGAAGGACCAGCGGGGTCCAGATCTTGACCCGGCGCACGACTGTGCGGACCGGGGTCTGCGGGGGCGGCGGCGTGTTCGTCAGCTCGGCCAGCAGGTCCAGCGGGGGCTTGGGCGGGAGCGGCTGCTGGGTGGTGCGCTCGGGGCCGAGCCGGGGGACGGCGGCGGTGGCGTCGGCGGGGGCCGACCCGGACCCGCGGGCGGCCGACTCGTCGAGCGGCTTGAGCGCGACGAACCTGCTGGTCCGCTCGGCATCGGCCTCGGGGGCGACGGGCTTCTTGGCGCCGCCCACCTTGAGCATGGTCGTCGGCTGGTCGACCTGCGGCTCCTTGGGCGGCCGTACGGTCTTGAAAACGGCGGTCGGCTGATCGACCTTCCGCGCCTCGCCCTTGCCCTTGCCTTTGTCCTCGCCCTTGCTCTCGCTCTGCCGGCCGCCTGCCGCCTCGGCGTCGTCGGCATTCGCGCCGGTATTCGCACCGGCGTTTGCATCGGTTGCGCCTTCGGTATCCGCCCTGGCCGCGTCGTCGGCCTTGGCACCGGAACCCGAAGGAGAACCAGCACCGCCCGAACCCTCGGCACCTGCGGAAGAGCCACCACCCGCCTTGGCCGCAACGCCCGCCGTGGAGTCGGCCTCCGCCGTGCCGTCCGAGTCCGAGACGGCGCCAGCGACTGGGGCTGCGGTGGCCTCGGCCTTCGTGGTGGAGCCGGTGTCCGCCTCGGCTCCCGTACCGGCCTTGGCGTCCGTGCCCGCCTTGGCGTCAACACCGGCCTCGGAGTCGCCTTCTGCCTCGGAGCCGCCGTCTCTCTTGCCGCCGGATGCGGAGTCGGCGTCAGCGACTGGGGCTGCGGCTGCGCCTGTGCCTGTGGCGGTGGCCTCGGCCTTCGTGGTGGAGCCGGTGCCCGCCTCGGCCCCTCCACCGGCCTTGGTGTCCGTGCCCGCCTTGGCGTCGGAAGCCCGAGCAGCGCCCGCCCCCGCGTCGACATCCGTCTCGCGGCCCGCCCGGGCCCCGGAGTCCGCGTCCGCCCTGGGGCCCGTGTCCGTCCTGGAGTTCGCATCCGCCCCGGAGGGGGTCGTGTTCGTGTCGGCCTTCGCGGCGCGGTCCGTTTCCCGGGGTCCCGTGCCGGAAGCGGAGGATGCCTTCGGGGTGGCGGTCGGCTGCTCGGCGGGGTTCGGGTCGGGGGCGGAGCCCTCCGGTTCGGGCTCAGACGCCCCGGGAAGCGGCTTGGAGGGGGCCTCAGCGGGCTCCGCGCCGTCGGCGTCGTCGGAGTCACCCGGGCGCACCCACGCCGCCACAGCAGCCGCCAGACGCGCTCCCGTGCCGTCGGTCTCCGGGCCGACGCCGTCCTCCGCGGCGATCCCGTCCTCCGCGGCGTCCTCCGCCGGAGTCTCCGCCTCCGCGGTGTTCCCGTTCCTCGCCGTAGGCCCGGCTCCTGCGGCGCTCTCCGCCGAGTTCCCGGCCACCCTCGTGCTCCCGGTTCCTGCGGCGCTCTCCGCCACGTCGCCGGCCACCCTCGTGCTCCCGGTACCTGCGGCGCTCTCCGCCACGTCGCCGGCCGCCCCCGTGCTCCCGGCTCCCGCCTCGCCCTCCGGCGCGTTCCCGGCCCCGGCCGGGCTCTCAGCGGCCTCCGCGCTCCCGGCCGGGCTTTCGGCCGCCCTCGCGCTCCCGGCCTCCGTCGTGTCGTCGGCGTCGGCCGACGCCTCCCGTGTCGAGAGCACCTTGGTCGCCGTGTCCACGCCCCCGTGGGACTCGGACCCGCGGGCCACCGCGAGACGCGGATCCCGCGCGTCGGGAACCGCACCCGCGCTCCCCGACGTCGGTTCACCCGACGACTCGCGCTGCTTCGACCTGTCGGGGGACTCGCCCGCCACCGATGCCTCCTCCATGTGCCGCACGTCCTGAGTGCGCGTGCCGAACCGACCGCTGCTGCTGACCGCAACTCCACAACTCCGCCCGGACCGCGCATCCCCCGCTGCCCGAACCATGTACCAGTGTCCTGTTGTGACGGCCAAACCGATGGGGTAGACGAGAACGACATACCTACCGGTTCCCTTACGAACCGGTCACGCACTCTCGACAGACCAATGTGAGAGGGGTCACCCTGTCATTCATCCACGCGGGGAGGCATGGATGGGCAGGAGCCGCAGAACACTTCCGGAGGAGCTTCTGTTGCTGGCATTGGACCCGACCACGGGTACCACTGCGCAGC
This sequence comes from Streptomyces sp. NPDC004752, assembly GCF_053601275.1. NCBI lineage: Bacteria > Bacillati > Actinomycetota > Actinomycetes > Kitasatosporales > Streptomycetaceae > Streptomyces > Streptomyces sp. NPDC004752. Next base: position 57,196 of record NZ_JBSGBN010000041.1, read on the forward strand.
CGCAGTCGCTCGACCTCGGTCTGGCCGGAGCACAGCTAGTGGAGCTGGCGCTGGCCGGACGGATAGCCCCAGACGGGGATCGTATCGCCGTGGTGGTGCCACGGCCGACAGGAGATCCGACTCTGGACAGTGCGTTGGAGTTGCTGCGCAGGCGCGGCGCTCCGGTGCGTGCTGTCCACTGGATCGGCGGGCCGCGTCTCGGGCTCCGCCAGACCTATCTCTCGCATCTGGAGCGGTGCGGCATGGTGCATGCCGTGCCGGGCCAGATGTGCGGGGTGCTGCCGACCACTCGCTATCAGGCGACGGACACCGCCATCAGCCGGGAGATCCGTGCCCGGCTGGACTCCGCGATCCGCACCGGCGTACCGCCGGACCCGCGGACCGCGGCGCTCGCCGCACTGGCGCACGCGGTCGGCCTGGGCAAGCACCTGTATCCGGGCAACGAGGGACGCTCGTCCCGCTCCCGGCTGCGGGATCTGATCAGGCACGACCCGATGGGCGGCCTCGTGGCGCACGCCGTGATGGACGTCCAGAACGGTGTGGCGGTCCAGCCGCGCCGCGGCCCCGCCGCGGCCGGTCGGCAGGCCGGGCCCGGCGCCCGGCCCGCGGCGGAACCCGCGCGCGGGGTTCCGATGCAGCCGCACCGCGGTTCGATGGCGCGCGCCGCGGTCCACTGAGCCGCAGTTCCACGGCACCGCGCGCCACCCGGCCGCACGAAGCACCACCCGGCCGCACCAAGCACCACCGCATGCCGCACCGTCAGTCCCCAGACCCGGTTCGGGAGCCGCTGATCCGAGCGGGACGGCGAGACCTCGGTCTCGCCGTCCCGCTCGGTCGTCTGTGCCCGAACTGAGTGCCCGAACTGACGCGTACGCGCCGCATATCCACTGTTTGCCAGCGGTAGTAAGCGCCTTGGTGGCAATCTGCTCAACAGCAGATACGCAAAGTGTCGAGTAGAGGCAGTCAGCCGGAGGTGCACGTTCCGTGGCGTCCAATGTCAATCCCACCGTCAGGCGACGCCGATTGGGCCAGGAGTTGCGCAGGCTCCGCGAGCTCAAGGGCATGACGGCGGAGGAGGTGGCGGAACGATTGCTCGTGTCGCAGTCGAAGATCAGCCGATTGGAGAACGGGCGGCGCAGCATCAGCCAGCGTGACGTCCGTGACCTGTGCGGGGTGTACGAGGTCGAGGACCAGCGGATCGTCGACTCCCTGATGGAGATGGCCCGGGACTCGCGGCAGCAGGGCTGGTGGCATGCGTTCGGGGACATCCCGTACAGCGTCTACATCGGCCTGGAGACCGACGCCGAGTCCCTGCGGGTGTACGAACCCCAGCTCGTCACGGGGCTGTTGCAGACCCGCGCGTACGCGGAGGCCCTGGTGCAGGGGGCGTTGCCGGAGACGTCGACCGAGGACATCGACAAGCGGGTCCAGGTGCGGATGCGGCGACAGGAACGTATCAGCGCCGAGCACAACCCGCTTCGGCTGTGGGTGGTGCTGGACGAGGCCGCGCTGCGCCGGCTCGTCGGCAGCGAACTGGTGATGCGTGAGCAGCTGGAGCATCTGATCGAGATGTCCCACCTGCCTCATGTCACCGTGCAGGTGCTGCCGTTCGAGGTCGGCGCGCATCCCGGGCTCAACGGGCAGTACGCGATCCTGGAGTTCGCTGACGCGGCCGACTCCAGCGTGGTGTACCTGGAGGGGGTCACCAGCGATCTGTACCTGGAGAAGGCGCACGACGTTCAGAAGTACGCGGTGATGTACGAGCATCTGCGGGCACAGTCGCTGAGTGTGGAGCAATCCCGGCAATTCATCTCGGATGTGGCGAAGAGTTACGCTCGTTGAGCCTCCCGCCGAGCGCGGCGCCGGATCGTACACGGGCCCCTCGCTCCGGCGGAAGACTCACCTGGAATATGCCATCCGGTCGAGTGAACGGCACCTCCGCAAAGGGATGTTGACGAGTAGCGTCGATTACGCCAATCGGAAGACCGGGTTGGCGCGAATCGCACTACAGCAACTCGCAACAGGAGTGGACATGGCACTGCTTCAGGGCACCACGGCGACGTGGACGAAGTCCTCCTATTCCGCAGGGAACGGGGCGTGCGTCGAGGTCAAGTCGCCCGCACCCGAGGGACTCGCCGTACGCGACTCCAAGGTTTCCGAGGGGCCGGTCCTGGCCTTCCCCACCGACGCATGGAACGCCTTCGTGGCATCGGTCAAGGCGTAGGGAGCCTTCCCTGACCCCGCCCGACCCCGACGACAACCACACACCCCACAACTGCACAAGCTCGACCCAGAGCCCTCTCGACCAGTTCGCCGTCCTTGCCGAGGGGGCTCGCCCCTTTTCCTGCCGCCCATCGCGCCCATCGCGCTCATCCGGTCCGCGTACGGTGTCGGCCGCCGGGTGTCAGCGCACCGGGAACGCCACGTCGCACACCGCGTCCTCGGGCCCCGCCGCGTCCCAGTCCGCGAAGTACACCTCACGGCACGGCCCCGCCGGCTCCAGCCGCCGCGCCGCCAGCCACTCCTCCACCGCCTCGAAGGCGGCGAGGATCTGTGGATGGGCCACCTGTGCCTTGGTGATCCGGGCGAACGCCAGCCGGGCCGCGGGCTCCACCCGCACCCGGGTCTCCCAGGTCCGCCCGTGCCGCGCGACCCACTCCCGGGCCGCGGCCTCGTCCGCCACCGGCACGCATGACTCCGCGGGCCCGTCACTCTCCATGGACACCTCGGAGTGGTACACGACGAACGGCGCCCCGACGACGCCCCCGCACTCGCGTGCCGCCGCCTCCAGCCGCCCCAGCGATGCCCCGATCCACGCGGGCAGCTCGTCCGCCAGCGTGTGCCGGGTCTCCGTGAGCACCACCTGCTCGGGCACGTCCACCGTCTCGACCTCGAACTTTCCGTACAACTCGGAGCTCCTCCCCGACAGTCGTCCACGGAGGTACTCGGCGAGCGTCCGCTGCCCCGCCACCCGGGTCTCGACGTCCGCCCAGTACGCGGCGAGCCGGTCGGCGGCCTCGGCCCCGTCCGCCTCGACCACCTCGGCGATCCGCGCGAGCGGCATGTCGAGCTGCCGCAGCAGGGCCACGAGACGGGCGCGTTCGACTTGGGCGGCGCGGTAGTAGCGGTAGCCGCTGACCTCGTCGACATACGCCGGGGACAGCAGCCCGAGACGGTCGTACAGCCGCAGCGCCTTGGCCGACAGCCGGGCCCGGGCGGCGAACACGCCGATGGTGAGCAGTCCATCGTCCACCACGGCAACCTCTCCTCCGGGGCCTCTCCTCCGGGGCCTCTCCTTCGGGCCTCGCCTCTGGAGCCGCTCCTTCGGGGCCGCTCAGCCGTCCTCCGTCACCGGGCGGTTCTTCCGCCCGGTGACAAGGACGCTCGGCCCTGCCCCAGGGGCAAGGTCAACCGTCGTTCAGCCGAGCTGCCCCTCGATGGCCGCCACGACCTCCGCCGACTCCGGCTCGGTCTGCGGCGCGAAGCGGGCGACGACCGAGCCGTCCCGCCCGATCAGGAACTTCTCGAAGTTCCAGCGGATGTCGCCGCTGTGCCCCTCGGCGTCGGCGAACCCGGTCAGCCGCTCGTACAGCGCGTGCCGGCCCGCCCCGTTCACCTCGACCTTCTCGGTCAGCGGGAAGGACACGCCGTACGTCGCGGAGCAGAACTCGGCGATCTCCTCGGCGCTGCCGGGCTCCTGCCCGAGGAACTGGTTGCAGGGCACACCGAGCACGGTGAAGCCCTGGGCCGCGTACCGCTCCTGGAGCCGCTCAAGCCCCGAGTACTGCGGTGTCAGGCCGCACTTGGAGGCCACGTTCACGATGAGCACGGCCCGGCCCGCGTACTGCGGCAGATCCGCGGGGCCGCCCTGGAGGGCATCGATCTCGACGTTCAGCACGGAGCCGTTCTGGTCTGTAGTCGTCATAACCGGATGCTAGCTCCGCTACCCGTCCGGGTGACCGAGGGCCCACGGGTTTCCGGCCTCGACGAGCACCTGGCCCGTCGCGGTCCGCGAGTACAGCACCGAGCGCCCCGCCCGCCGCCGCGCCACCAACCCCGCCTCCAGCAGCACCTTCAGATGCCGTCCGACCGACCCGAGCCCCTGCCCGGTGACCGCCGTCAGCTGCGTCGTGCTCATCGGGGAGCCGAGCAGCACCAGCACCTCGGCGCGGGCCGAACCGAGCAGCGCGTCCAGGCTCGCGGGCACCGCCCGGTCCCGTACGTCGGTCAGCACCCCGGCGCACGGGTAGATGACGGCGTACCGGTCCCGCTCCTCCCAGGACACCCAGCCCGTCTGCACGGTCACCGGCACGAACACCAGCTCGGCGCCGGAGATCTCCCGGGGCGGGTACTCGTGCCGGTTCACCTGGAGCCGGTTCTCGCCGAGCCAGCGCGTGCGCCCCGGCGCGAGCGCGTCCAGTGCCGCCGCCCAGCCGCCCCGGCTCACCTGCGCGGTCCGCGCGACCACATCCGCCTCCAGGACGCGCCGACGCCGGTCCCAGTACGGCCGTACGGTCGCGGTCCAGACGTACTCCAGGAGCGTGGCCGCCCGGTCGGGCAGGTCGTCGCGGTGCAGTGCGACGGGGACCGGCCCGGCCAGGGACACCCGCAGATGGGCGCGCGCCTCCTCGGGGCGGGCCGCCCGCACCCGCGCCACGCCCTCGTCGAAGGTCTCGCCGTCGTGCGGCGGGGGAGTGAGGAAGTCGGCGATCCAGCCCCCGACCTCCCGGCCGCCCCGCCGACCTCCCCGCCGACCTCCCCCCGTCCGGAGGGATCTGTCCCGGCCCAGACCGGCCCGTACCAGCAGCGCGGTGACCGGGTCGGCCGCCAGCCGCGCCCGGTACGCGGGCAGATGCGTGCGCAGCCACTCGGCTTCGCCGGGATGCGTCCCCGTGCCCGCGTGCAGCAGCTTCAGGGCGGCGAAGGTCTCGGCGAGCGGAGAGATCAGGAACCGGCTGCGGGCGAGCGTGTCGGCGTTGACCTGCCACCAGCCCACGGCGGCCTCCTCCCGTACGACGTTTCGCGCCGGAGCGAAACAATAACGGCCGCCGCCGCCCGCCCCGAGACTCCACCCATGCCCAGCACCGAACCCTCGGACCGCGCCAGACCCCCGTCGACCCCGTCGACCTCGGCCCCCACCGGGCCCACCCCGAACCGTCCACCCTCGGACCCGGTCCCCTCGGACTGCTTGTCCTCCGACCGCTCGTCCTCAAACCTTCCCTCTTCGGACCTTCCCCCCTCGGACCGGCTGCCCCCGGACCGCCCGTCCTCCGGTCGCCCGCCCGCCGTCCGGTCGGGATACCGGACCCTCTTCCGTGTCCCGGAGTTCGCCCCGCTCTTCCTCGCCACCGCCGCGCACACCGCCGCCCAGACCGTCAGCGGCCTCGCCCTCGGCACGCTCGTGTACCGGGCGACGGACTCACCGCTGCTGTCCGCCCTGAGCATGTTCGGTCCGTCGCTCGCCCAGGTGCTGGGCGCGACCCTCCTCCTGTCCGGCTCCGACCGGCTGCGCCCCCGCACCGCGTTGGTGGGCATCTCGCTGTCCTTCGCGGCCGGTACGGCGGTCCTCGCACTGCCCGGTCTGCCGATCGCCGCGGTCTTCGCCGTCGTCCTCGTCCTCGGCCTGGTCGCCTCCCTGGGCGGCGGGGTGCGCTGGGGGCTGCTGACCGAGATCCTCACCAAGGACGGCTATCTGCCGGGGCGTTCGCTGTTCAACATGATGTCCGGGATCATGCAGATCACCGGGTACGCGACGGGCGGCGTCCTGGTCGCCGTCCTCTCTTCGCGCGCCTCGCTGCTGCTGGCGACCGCCCTTTACCTGGCGGCGGCCCTCGTTCTGCGGCTGGGCCTGACCGCGCGCCCGCCCCGCGCGGCCGGCCGCCCCTCGGTCGCGGCGACCTGGCGCACCAACGCCGTCCTGTGGTCCGCCCGCCCGCGCCGCCTGACCTATCTGGGCCTGTGGATCCCCAACGGCCTGGTCGTCGGCTGCGAGTCCCTCTACGTGTCGTACGCGCCGGACGCCGCGGGCACCCTGTTCGCCTGCGCGGCGCTGGGCATGCTCACCGGTGACGCGACCGTCGGCCGGCTGCTGCCGCGGCGGGCGCGGGCCCGGCTGGCGACACCGCTGCTCGTGCTGCTGGCAGCGCCGTACACGGTGTTCGCCCTGCGGCCCGCGGTTCCGCTCGCCGCGGTCTGCGTCACCCTCGCCTCCGTCGGCTTCGGCGCGAGCCTGGTCCAGCAGGAACGGCTGATGGCCCTCACCCCGGACGAACTCAGCGGCCACGCCCTCGGGTTGCACTCGGCGGGCATGCTGACGATGCAGGGCGTGGGCGCCGCGCTGGCCGGGTCGGTAGCCCAGCTCACCTCGCCCGGCACGGGGATGACGGCGATGGCGGCGGCCTCGCTCACGGTCACCTGGGCACTGGCCGCGGCCGGGCGCCGCGAAGGCGGGATGCGCCGAGCCGG
>NZ_JBSGBN010000041.1:63670-69939 GCF_053601275.1 Streptomyces sp. NPDC004752
GGGGCGACCCGTACCGCCGCCGGCCGCCCCGCCCCCTGACCCGACCGATTCCCCCCCGCCGCCCCGGCGGCACGGCGTGCCGCCGCCCTGCACGCCCCGACCCGAACTCGCAGCAGAACAAGGCCGGTTCCACCTTTCTGGGGAATCGCCCAGCCCGCCGGTATATGCCCCTGGTCTGAGGACATGCATCCCTCGGGCCGGGCGCCGTCCGGCCGTACGGAGCGCACCGCCGGGCCCGCCCGCGCCCGCTCCGCGATGCGACGTCAAGAGAGGTCACGAAGTCATGCGCGCAGAGGCCACCCAGCGAGTCGCCCTCGTCTTCTCCCTGCTGGACGCGAACGGCAACGGAGTACTGGAGGCCGAGGACTTCACGCTCATGGGCGACCGGGTCGCCGCCGCGGCACCCCGGTCAGGCCAGGCGGCCAAGGACACCATGCGGGCGGCCTTCGCTCGGTACTGGACCACACTGCTGACCGAACTGGACGCCAACGGCGACGGCGTGATCAGCTTCGAGGAGTACACCGCCTGCGTGCTCTCGCCCGAGCGCTTCGACGCGACGATCACCGCGTTCGCCGGGGCCCTCGCCGCGCTCGGGGACCCGGACGGCGACGGGCTCGTCGAACGCCGGGACTTCAGGGCCCTGATGACGGCGATCGGCTTCGAACGCGCCAACATCGACGCCCTCTTCGACGCGTTCGGCCCCACGGCCGACGATGTCATCCCCGTGCCGGTCTGGGTCGAGGGCATCAGGGACTACTACGCCCCGGACAAGGCGGGCATCCCCGGGGACCACCTGGTCACCGGGGTCGGGTCGGGGACCGGGCCGGCGGCCTGACGCGGCGGCCGGGTTCGCCATGAGCAGCGCGGAACACGCGGAACACATCGTCGGCCTGGCCGTCGGCCGGGGCACGGGCGCGGAGATCGCGGCGGTCTTCGAACGGGTCCTGGACGGGTTCGCCCGGACCTACGGCAGCGACCTCGCGGTGGTGCGCTCGCCGCGCACCTACCACTCCTACCTCTCCCTGCGGTCGCACCCCGCCGCACGGGACGGCGGTGGCACCGAGGAGACGCGTCGGCTGACCCAGGAGGACGCCGGCCACTACGAGCGGTTCGTCCGCGACCGGGCCGCGGCGGACACCAGGGTGATCTTCCGTACGGCGATCAACGCCCAGACCCTGTACCTCGTCCGGCAGCGGCTGCAGGCCGTGAAGGTGGACGCACTCGACGCCGGCGGCGCCAGGATGCTGCTGGTCCGGGACCAGGCGCAGGGCTTCTACACCGGTGACAACGAGCATCGGCCCGGACATGTCCGGCGGGTCACGGAGTTCAGCCGGGAGATCACCGAGAAGGTCCTGGGCTACGCGGTGCGCCGGGCTTGGCGGGAGTGGCCGGACGAGGGGCCGGACCGGATCGTCATGGCGTACAAGTTCCATCTGCTGGACGGCGCGCTGGACGACTGGGCGGCCGAGTTCGCCGACCGGCACGGCATCGACGTACGGGTCTTCCAGCCGGACACCGTCAACCGGAACCTGATCGCGCACGGCCCGGCCGACCGGACCGTGCTGGTGGCGGGCAACGAGTGGGCCGACATCATGCATGTCGTCCTGCTCGACCGGTTCGGCGCCGGACGCCAGGAGGACCACTGCACCCGCAATGTGCATCTCCACCCCGATGTGCACGGGCTGGTCGAGTACCAGACGGTGCACGGTTCGGCCGATGACCTGGAAGGACGCGACCTGGTCAACCCGGTGGCGACCATCCGGGCCGCCGCCGCGATCGCCGAGCGGCACGCGGACTGCCCAGGCGCCGAGGCCGCGGCGGAACGGGCCCTCGCCCGGGTCCGGCGGGCGGGCATCCGCACCCCGGACCTCGGCGGCCACCACGGCACGACGGAGGTGGCGAACGCCTTCCTCGACGCACTGGAGCCGGGCGCGCAGGCGCGAGCGGGGCGGCCCGCCACCACCTCACCGGTCGCCGGACCATGACGTCGGCGGCGCACAGGGGCACGGCCCTGGTCGTCGTCGACATGCAGAACGACTTCTGCACCGGCCCGCTCGCCGCCTCCCGCTATCCCGGCGACCCGGCGGCGCTGAGCGCCGTCGTCACCCACACCGTACGCGCGGTCGCGGCGGCCCGGACCCACGGCACCGAGGTGGTGTTCGTCCGCTTCGTCGGGGACCCGGCCCACCAGGGACCCGCCTGGCGGCACCGGGACGAGCGGCGCGGCCGGCCGCCCAAGTGCCTGGAGGGCAGTTGGGGCGCCGAGTTCGCCGCGTCGCTCGAACCGGCGCCCGGCGAGCGGGTGTTCACCAAGCGGGCGTGCTTCGACGCCTTCCTCTGCGCCGGCTTCGAGCGGTACCTCGTCGGCCGTGGCACCGGGCACCTGGCCCTCGCCGGGCTCTTCACCGACGTCTGCGTGGACAGCACGGCCCGTACCGCGTTCCAGAAGGGCTTCCACCTCACGGTCCTCAGCGACTGCACCACCGCCCTGCACACCCCGGACGAGCAGATCCTGGAGTTCATGCGCCGCCTCTACGGCGCCCGAGTCACCCCGTACGAGCGCACCGCCGTATGGACCCGACACCCGGACGAGGAGCAGACATGGCCGTAACCACCCCGGAAGCGAACGGTGTTGAGGAAGGCGTCGGACTGACCGCACTTCTGGTGGCCGCCGCGCGGGCCATCGAGACCGGCAGGCCGGACGCGCTGGCCCGGGACGAGTACGCCGAACACTTCGTCCGCGCCGCCCGGGCCTGCGTGGGCTGGCCGTTACGCCCCGACGAGGTGCCCGACGGGGACGCCGACCCCCTGTGGGGCAGGCTGGGCCGCTACTTCGGCCTTCGGACCCGGGTGTTCGACGACCATCTGCTGAGCCGCGCCGAGGCGGGCACCCGCCAACTGGTCCTGCTCGGCGCCGGACTGGACACGCGCGCGTACCGTCTGCCGTGGCCGTCCGGCTGCACCGTCTTCGAGATCGACCAGGAGTCCGTACTCGCCTTCAAACAGCGCACCCTCGACAACCTCGACACCCTGGACACCCCGAAGGCCGCCCCTCGCACCCGACGCGTGACGATCGCCGCGGACCTGAGCCGGGACGACTGGCCGCACGCCCTGTCGGCCGCCGGCTTCGACCCCGCCCGCCCGACGGCCTGGCTGGCCGAGGGCCTGCTGATGTACCTCCCGTCGGCCGTGGAACGCCGCCTGATCGCCGCCGTCACCGCCCACAGCGCCCCGGGAAGCTCCCTCGCGTACGAGGTGAAAGGGGGAGTCGAGTCGGCCGCGGTCCGCGACTCCCCGGTCTACACGGCGGCCCGCGAACGCATCGGCGTAGACGTCCTCACCCTGTTCAACTCGGACCCCCGCCCGGACTCGGCAACCGCCCTTACCCAGCACGGCTGGCACACGACCACCCACAGCCCCTTCGACTTCACCCACTCCCTGAGCGGCGGCCCCCGCCCCGAGGCCCTCGACGCTCCCGACGCCCTGGGCGCCCTCTGCTGGACCTTCGCCACACACCAATCGCCCACCGGCGCGGTCACGCCCATTCCCAGGAGGTGATCAAAGGTGCGCACTGCGTTACAAGCGAAACACTGAATTTCATCAACATGAAGGTAAGGCAGCGGAATCGGTAACGCCTGTTGTTGGCATTCGATGCCTTCGAAGTGCCGTTAATAAATGGCTGGAAACCATGCCTCACCGTTTACGCTGGAGCGGCTGTGCCGAATGGCGCAGCGGCTGCCGAAGCGCCCGGGGAGGGGCGCTGACGCAGTTGTCGGGGTGCGGAGAGAAACGGGGCCCGCCGCGCGGCAGGGAATGTCCCGGCGCGTGTGCGGCGGCCGGTGCTGTGCGCGCCGTCGGCCTCCCGAGAATCGAGGGGAATCCCATCGTGGGCCCACTGTCTCGCCGTGCCCGGACTCCGTTTCACGAAGGGTGAGGAAGAGCTGTGCGACGTATGACCCCTGTCCTTGTGTCCCTCAGCGCTCTGCTGGCGGTCTCCGCGTGGACCGCACCCGCGGCCGGAGCCGCCCCGCAGGCCGACCAGTCGGCGGCCGTCCCCAGCGGGTGGAAGGCGGTCGACGCCACCGAGCTGTCGCGCATCGCCGAGCACACGGACGCCCGGAAGGCACCGCTCGCCGCCGGCGACGGTGTCTCCACCACGGCCGCCGAGCCCGATCTGGTGGCCCTGCAGTCGGTCCGCAACGGAAAGTTCGTCGCCACGGAGAAGACGTACCCCGCCCCCAACACCGGTGTGCTGCGCGCCCGCTCCGCCAGCGTGGGCGGCTCCTGGGAGGGCTTCGCCATGGAGTGGGACGACGCCGGCCAGACGTTCGCGCTGAAGTCGCTGGCCAACGACCGCTACGTGGCAGTCGAGAAGAACTTCACCGGCAGCGCGAAGAACGAGCTGCGCGCCCGCTCCACCAGCGTGGGCGGCTGGGAGCGGTTCGAGCTCTACCGCAACGACGACCTGCAGCGCTGGGCGATCAAGTCCACGCTGAATGGCCTCTTCGTCACCATGGAGAACAGCTACAGCGGCTCGCTCCAGTACGTCCTGCGCGCCCGCTCCGCCAATGTCTCCGGTTCCTGGGAAGAGTTCAACCTCAACGGCCTCGGCGCCTGACGCCCACGCGTCCGGCCCGAGCGGCAGCAGGACCGCTGGGCGGCTCGTCCCCGCGAGGCGAGTGCCGACTGACATCACGATGAACAACGAGCAGGCCCGGGTCGGTGACCCGGGCCTGCTGCTCGCCGAGTCCCGCAGGGACGGGCACGCGCCGGGCCCGCACTGGGCCCGCGCCGGGCCCGCATCGGGCACACACCAGGCCCGCACCGGGCACGGCTCCGATGTGCTTGCGGCCGCTGACCGGGTCGGTGGGCACAACCGCTGTCGGCACCGACTGGTATCCATGGGCCGCATGAATCCTGAGCAGGCAGATCCCGATGACCTTGCGGTGCTCCGTACGGTCTTCGCCGTCGACGGCGGCGGTCGGTCCGCGCTGGGCTGGGAAGCCGTGCGAGCCTTCGAAGCGGAGCACGGCATCGTTCTGCCGGAGCCGTATCGGACCTTCGTCGCGGAGATCACCGACGGCTCGTACTCCGGTCCGCCGGACTACGGGTTGGTGGGCCTGGCAGAGCTGCCCGACGACTGGGGTGACGGCCGACCGGAACGCGACCTGAGCCAGCCCTTCCCCCTCACCGCGCAGTGGCTGTGGGAAGAGGACGATTTACAGCCGCCGGAGGAGGAGTCCGATGTGATCATGGACGGAGTCTTCCAGCACGGGTCGATCGTCCTCGGGACGGACGGATGTGGCATGTACTGGCACCTCGTCGTCACTGGCCCGCATCGTGGGCACATCTGGTTGATCACCGGGGAAGGTGCCACTCCGTTCGCAGCCGAGTTCGGGTTCACCACGGCCGAGCCGGGATTCGGCGGGTGGGTGAAGCACTGGGCCGCCAACAAGCCCTGGTTCGACGCCGCGTGACGAGTCGACACAACGGGCGTTCGGTCCAGCGGCCGTTCCAGTCGGCCGCCGTACAGCCCAGCACGAAGTCCGTCCGGATCCCGGTGGGTTCGATCCGTTTGCATCCGCCGTCGACTTCAGGACTTTCACTCAACGCTCACCGAATGTGTGGGTGAGAACCATTGTGATCGTTGTTTTCAATAGTTGAAACTACGCGCGTGGATCCACCCCGGGTCCTCCCCCACATTTTCGAGAAGGAAGGTGCCCCTTGACGTTCAAGATCAGTCGGGCCCTTGCGCTGGTTTCTTCCGGAGCTGTCATCGCGACGGGTCTAGCGGGTCTCGCCTCCGCTCCGGCCGCCGCGGCTGACCCAAGAAGCTACGAAGTAGACATTGTCGGTGATTCCTACTCCGCAGGGGAGGGGATGATCGGCCACTACTTCAATGCCAATGATCCCCGGCACCGTTCGCCCTACGCGGCCGGAGCGCAGGCGATGCAGAAGGTCCAGGACGCCAATCCGGATGTGGATCTGGATGGCGCCACGGGCGCGTCCTCGGGTGCCGTTTCCAAGGACTTCTTCAAGCCCCAAGCGGCCGAGTCGGCCGGGGATCCGGCGGTCAACGGACCGCAGATGGACCTGGTCCGGCCCGACGCGGATGCCGTGATCGTTGGTTTCGGCGGCAATGACGCCCTTTTCGCCAAGGTCCTGACCGATGCGATCACCTCGGGCACGGGTGAGGCATTCACGAAGACACTCAAAGACCTCGCGCCCATGCTCGACTCGCAGTTGAGCGCCAAGGAGTACCAGGACCA
>NZ_JBSGBN010000042.1:0-67959 GCF_053601275.1 Streptomyces sp. NPDC004752
GAGCCCTGTGCACTGGCTCGGGAGCTACACCTTCGACATCAGTCGATCCTCCTTCGGTGAGTCCGCTCTTCTCAAGCGGCTTTCGTGTCGCACGACCTGGTTGAGCCAGGACGAGTAGGTGGGCGTGAAGTGCATGTGGAAACGGGGGTGGGCCTCCAGCCACTTGCGAATGGCCGGGGCCTTGTGGGTGCTGTAGAAGCCCCTATGTTTCGTCAAGCCACAGAAGGGGCCTGGTTGGCGGCTCGGGGCAGGATGTGCCGGTAGAGCTCGCGGGCGACGTACCGCTTCAGACACCGGATGATCTCGCGCTTGGACATGCCCTCGGCGGTGCGTCGCCGCAGGTACTTCTGGGTGCGTTCGTCCCAGCGTATGCGGGTCTGCACGATGCGGTAGAGGGCGGCGTTGGCCTGGCGGTTGCCTCCGCGGTTCAAGCGTCGGCGTTGTGTCTTGCCGGAGGACTGCTCGACCGGGCTGACACCGCACAACGCGGCGAAGGACGCTTCGTCGACGAGTCGTTCGGGGTTGTCACCTGCGGCAATGAGGAGGACCGCGGCACTGTCGGGCCCGACACCGACCAGATCCAGCATCTGGGGCCGGCAGGTACGAACGGCCCTGGTGGTGCGGCGGGTGAGCTCTTTGACCTCGTCGGACAGGTGCTGGACTCTGCGGGCGAGCAGGCGCATCGTGAAGACGGCCTCGCCCCGGTGATCCACGTCGAGGGCCGCGCAGGTGGCGACCAGCGCAGGGTAGAGGGACCGCAGCCGCGTGCCGCAGCCGCTCGTCCACTGACAGAAGCCGCTGGTAAGGCAGCGCGGAGTGCTCCAGCCGCAACACCTCGGGCCAGCCCGGCCGCATCGCAGCCGGAGTTACTGAGCGGGCCAACAGCAGCGCCGCGTCTACCGACTTCGTCGTCGGCCGCAGCACGGCCGCCGTGATCGACCGCGTAGCGGCGTCGACCATGCCGACCAGCTCGCACCGGTCCACCACCCCGTTGTCCAGCCGCACCAGCACGTCGAACGAGGTGGAGTCGATCTCCATCAGCTCGCCCGGCCGGCAGACGGTGACCTGGTCGAAGGCCCCGTCGGGCTGGCTGGCCAGCGAGCGACGCGTGCGGGCCGAACCGGTCGTGTGCAGCCCGGCCTCCAGCCGGTTGAACAGGCGGTAGAACGTCGCCCGCGAGGGCATCGTGACCGGCGGCCCGTCCAGCTTCTTCACCGCCCGCCCGACCCGTGTGAAGTAGTAGCTGACCGTGCGGGTCGAGCCGTCCGCGGCCTGGTCCATCAGCCACCGCAGCTCGTCCACGACCCTGGGGTCCACCTGCCCCGTGGTGGACGGCGCGGACCGTGACGCCCGTCCACCATGCCCAGCACTCCGCGTTTCTGGTAGCGCTGGCGGCGACGGCGCACCGTGTGTCGGCTCACCGGGTGCCCCAACTCCGCCGACGGCTCAGCGGCCTTGGCCGCCTCCCGGTCGGCCAGCGACGACGAGGCCGGGTCGTACTCGGGACGCGGGACCGTGCCCGGCGGGGCGTCCGGGGCCAGTCCGGTCAGCACCTCGGTCATGTGCCGGTGCCACCACAGAGCCTTCTCCGCCAGACCGGCCTCCAGCCCCACCAGCAGCCCCGGTGGCAGCAGCCGGCCCGGTCCCGAACCGACCACCCCGAAGCCGGGCGCCGTCATCAGCGTCGGCAGGTGCATCTGTGTTGGACTGCCCCAGCCCGTCCGCGAGCCGCACCAGCATCCCGCTGATCCCCACGACCGTGTGCACCGCTCCGTCGAACCGCACCCGGTCCGCGGGCCGGATCACGGGAGGCCGCCGGACCACGCTCACCGAACACGCTCCGCCGGTCCGACCATGCTGTCAGGCCCCAACGTCCCCTTGTCCAGGTCGACATGGAGGAACTGCCGCCAGAGCAGGTGGTAGAGGACAGGAAGCACCTCCAGCCGGTCGCCGACCCGGCCCACCCCCGCGAACAGCGCTTCCGGAGCCGCGAACACTTCCAGCAGCGGCTGCCTCAGCTCCGGCCGGTCGTAGCGGGGATGACGGTAGCCCGCCAGCCACTTCACATTCGCCAGCAGCACCGCATCCACCGCCCCGACCCGAGAAAACCGCCACCCCGCCAGCTCGCAGACCCGCGCGGTCGCCGCGAACGCCTCCGCGTCATCCGGTTCGATGCGGTCATCCGGACGGACGTCGACCACCAGACCCTCCCCGTCCGCGCGGCGGGCGAAGAAGTCCGGCACGTGCCCGCGCCGCCCCCTGCGTGTGGGCCAGAACAGCCGGAACGGCTGGGCGGCCAGCCCCATCACCTGCGGATCGAAGTCCAGCAGCATCGCGTGGTGACGCTCAAGATGCGACTCCAGCAGCAGCGGACCCCGCGTCGTCGCGGCCCAGTACTGCCGCGCCACCGACTTCTGCCCCGGATATGTCCGCACCGTACGAACCGGCGGCAGCCGCCCGAACGGCTCCGCCCAGCACTGCGCCAGCCCGACCCGACGGCGTACCCCATCGGCATCGACATACTCGACCTCAAACCCCTCGGGCCCCTCAGGCAAAACCACTACGACGCCCCCTCGACGCTGTACGGACGCTGATTACGAGGGAGCCACAGCAACAGCCGAGCCAGCCAGGAAAACCGCCCCAAACCGCCCTCGCGGGCGAAAGTCAGGTGAGACGGAACGGCCCCGCATACACGAACCGCGGAGACGAACCAGTCCGACGGACGCGATCCAGTGAGATTCGTTGTGTCACGTCAGCCCGACACCACCAGATGAGACCAGCAGCGAATCCGACAAGACCCGGCGAGAAAGAGACGGGATCACGTGAGACGGGACAGCGCCGCCGCGAACCCCCGGATTGCACGGGTTCATTGGACACGCGGACGGCCTGTCATCAAAGGATCGTTTGCCGACACAAGCGCCGGCAGTCGGCGGCTCTCCACCACACGTCAGTCTGCAAGGCTGCCCCGATCACTCCACGATTGGGTCTTTGTCGTTCCCCACTCACGTATCTCTTCGCCTCGATACGCTGCAGTGTTCCCGTAACACCGTGCACATCACTCCGAGGGGGGTCCCATGCGCGCTCGCTCTGTTGTGGCTATCGCCGCTGTGTTATGCCTACCGCTAACCGCCTGCAGTGACGACGTCGAGGCCAAGGAGAGCGGCAAGCCCGCCCGGTCAGCTTCAGTTGGCAGCAGTGGTGACACCGGCAACCCCACCTCCACTACAAGCGTGGGGCAGTCCGCACCCGATGATGTCGCTGCGCTGAAGACGGCCGCCCTTGACTTCGCCCGAACCCGTATCGAGAACGACATCAGTGGCTACGACCTGCTCTCCAAGCGGTGCCAGGTCGATCTCTCCAGGGCCGACTTCAAGGCACTGTCTGAGAACACCCATCCGGACTACCGGCATCTGACCATGCAGAACATCTGGATCTACTGGTACGACGACGACCGCACCCAGATCAGCATCAGAGGGAATGACCCCGAGGACATAGGCAAATACCCCGGAGTGCTCGACGACTGGATTCGCGAGGACGGCACCTGGCACTGGGATGACTGCTGACCAACGCACCGGGACACCACCAAGGCCGCCACGGCTGTTGGCGCTCACCTCTGGCCGTCTTCGTCCTCGTCCAGCTCGCGCGCGTCCGGGTCGCGCAGAGGGCGCCTGGGGCTGGGGGCGGAGCGGGGCGCTGTGCGCGGGGTTCGGTAAGTGCTGGGCGGGGTCTTCATGCGGAACCCAGGCACCCGAATTGACGTCCTGGTGATGGAAGTTGCAGGACGGGGCGCCGGCCAACGGGCTCATGTTTCCGGCGGGCGCGCCGGTGAAGCGGATCGACTACCTGACGGTGGGGGAAGAGGCCGCGGTGCGCTCCGCGCGGGCGCCGGATGAAACGGCGGCGGCGTCGGATCACCGACCGGTGGTCGCGGACGTCGCTCTTTCCCGGGCTCAGCACGGCGTACAGACTTTTCCGAGATCTGGGCGGACTACAGACCCTCCCGGGTCTAGCGCGGGCGGACGGACACAGGGGGCGGGGCGTGCAGCCACTCACCGATCAGGATCCTCGGATGTTGGGGGGCTACCGGCTGTTGGCGCGGCTCGGGCAGGGCGGCATGGGCCGGGTCTATCTGGCCGAGGACCGGCGGGGCGCGCTATTCGCCCTGAAGGCGGTGCACCCCGCGCACGCGCACGACCCTGAGTTTCGGCGACGCTTTGCCCGGAAGGTTCGGCTCGCCGCGCGGGTTCGCGGGCCCGGCGTCGCCTCGGTGGCCGGTGCCGACCCGGACGCGGAATCACCATGGCTGGCCGCGGAGTTCGTTCCGGGTCCCACGCTGGGCGAAGCGATCGCCCAGCACGGCGAATTGACCGCTGAGGCCTGCCGTGCCCTCGCCGAGCAGCTGGCCGAGGCACTGACGGCCGTCCACGCGGCGGGCCTGGTCCATCGGGATCTCAAACCGTCCAATGTGATCCTCGGCGCCGACGGTGCCCGCCTGATCGACTTCGGCATCGCCCTGGCCGCAGACGAGAGTGCCATCACCCGCACCGGCCAGACCCCTGGCACCCCCGGTTACATCGCGCCCGAGGTGCTGCTGGGCGGTGCTGCAGGGCCTGCCGCCGACGTGTTTGCCCTCGGCGCGCTGCTCGTCTTCGCCGCGCAGGGCCGCCATCCGTACGGGACCGGGCCCGCCGCGGCTGTGATGGCCAGGCCGTTGGCGGCCGATCCCGATCTTTCCGGCATCACCGACGCGACGCTCGCCGCCCTGCTCCGCCGCGCTTTGGCCCGGGAGCCCGCGCACCGGCCCGCCTTGGCCGAGTTCGCCGCCCTGGCCGACCCCGGCAGAGCAAGCGGCGGGTCCTGGATTCCGCCGACTCTGCTCGATGACATCGGCCAGCGTACCCATGAGGTCACCACGCGGGCACGAACCTGCCGGGCCGCCGCGCCGGGGCCGCATCCGCCCACTGCGGCGGACGAACCCGCGCCCAGCACCGGGCGCGCGTCCGCCGTACCCGGCACCGCGCCCGCCCCACTGCGCCAGCAGCGGCAGTTCACCCGACGCGGTGTACTCGGCCTGGGAGTCGCCGTGGCCGCCGCTGGCACTGCGGCCTGGTTGATCAACCAGAACAGCCCGTCGGGGCCCGCCCCCGAGATCCTTTGGCGGCATGTCATGGAAGGGCTCGCCTTCACCCCGGTGGTGACCCGGGACACGGTGTACGCGATCAGCGAGGAGGCGGGGCTCGTGGCGCTCGACGCCCATACCGGTGAGCAGCGTTGGCGCCGCTCCCTGAACGGCGCGGTGTACGGGCCCGTGCTCGGGAACGACAGCCTGTACCACTCCGACGGCAAGCGACTGACGGCACTTGACTCCCGATCCGGCGACACCCGTTGGTCTGTCGCGCTGACCGGAGACTCGGACTACCCGGTGATTTCAGGACCGGACCTCGTGTATCTGCCGGGTGAGCCGGTGCACGCCCTCGACACGGCTGATGGCTCCGCACGGTGGTCGTACGCGCGGAGTCTGTCCCACCCCGACATGGTCAGCTGCCTGTTGTCGGGCGACGCGCTCTTCGTCTACAGCGGGACGGGAGTGGACCGAGTCGACGCCGCGACAGGGAAACGGGTGTGGCGGACCGAGGTGGAGGCACCCCAGGACCTGGCCATGTCAGACGGCACGTTGTATGTGAGCCGCTTCGGAGGTGTGTCCCTCCTGGACCCGGCCGACGGAACCCTGCGCAAGACCTTCGTGCGGAGCAAGTTCCTGGTCTTCGACGTCGCCGTCGCGGGCCGCACCCTGTGTATCGACGCCGACGACAGAGTCCGCGGACTCGACGCGATCACCGGGCGGGAACGCTGGAGTGCCGACCTGGGCAAACACACCAAGCGGCCCAGGTCCCACTTGATATCGTCCAGGCCGAGGCCGAACGCCTCGCTGACCCGCAGGCCGACCTGGGACATCAGCTTCGAGGCGGTGCGTTTCCGGGCGGTGGGGGCGAACTTCCGGCAGGTGGCCAACTCGCCGCCCCAGCCCGTGAACAGTGTCCCGATCTCCGGCTCACTCGGCGGGATCCGCAACTGAGCATTCTTGGCCCCGCGCGGCCGGTTCATCTCGTCGATCGGGCACTCCACCACCCGGCCGGACATGCGGTGGATTTCGACCTTGTGCCGCAGCTCCAGGAACATGAAGTACGTGCTCAGCGCCTGTGACCGGCCCAGCCGGGTGCCGCTGGGCGAGTGCCGCAGCACCTTCCCGAAGTACACGTCCGCGTCAGCGGGCTCCATGTCCCACAAGGGCCAGCCGAACCAGGACCTGACCTGATCCAGGTGACCGACGTCCCCCGCGGATGGTGCCGTCTGCCAGGCCTGCCGAGTCCCGTGCGAGGACGAACCCCGCCAGCACGTCGGTCTCGAACTGTTCCAGCTCGTCCGCCGACGCGGGCGCCCAGTGCTCACGCAGGTCCCGTACGACTGCCAACGCCGCCAACCCGAGCCTCCTCGCCTTCGGCCCGACTGTGAATCGGTCGGACGAGATGAGAGAACCCTTCAGGAATCCCGAAGTCACGTCACACGCCAGCAGAGAACACAAGGAGGAAGAACCCCCCGGCCACGGGCCCAGGGCCTCAGCCGAGCTCAGGAGAACTCACGGGATGTCGCACAGTTGTGCTGGGCGAGCTGGGGGAAAGGCGTCGGGAGCGGCTCCCACCGGCGGACAGATGCCGAACTGCCCGTTGCTTGGCCGAGGTTGTCGCGGGGGTGCCCGTCCGCTTGGCTCGATGTCACAGGCGTGTTGCGACGCGGACCAGGTCAGCGACTGTGCGAAGGCGGCTGCGCGGTGGCCAGGCGATCACTGTCGTCACGGGCGGAGCGTCCAGAATCGGTACGGCGGTGAGGTCCCGGTGCAGGTCGGCGCCGGCTGACTCGGGAATGACCGCGGTGGTACGGCCGAGCGCGATCAGCTGGAAGAGCTGCGTGAGGTTCCGTACCTCTGCGCCGGGCCCGTAGGGGTAGCTGCCGTCAGGTCGGGGCCAGCGGGCCATCGGGAGCCGTGGCAGTGCCGCGACGTCGGCCATCCTGACTTGGGAGCGGCCGGCGAGCGGATGCGAGGCCGGCAGGATCACGACCTGTCCCTCGGTGCACAGGATTTCGGTGTCGAGTCCGGCCGCCGAGTCGAAGGGCAGGTGCAGCAGTGCCACGTCGGCGTGCCCGTCCTGCAGCAGTTGCTGGTGCTGGTGTGCCTCGCAGAGCAGCAGGTCGACTGTGGCCGCCTCGGGTTCTGCGGTGTACGCATCGAGCAGTTTCGTCAGCAGCTCGCCGGCGGTGCCGGATTTCACGGCCAGGACGAGGCTGGGATGTGCTGCCGCAGCCCGTCGGGTGCGCCGCTCGGCCGCGGTCACCGCGCTCAGGATCGCGCGTGCTTCGGCCAAGAGCACGGCTCCGGCCTGGGTGAGCGTGACCTTGCGGCTGGTGCGTTCCAGCAGTGCGACTCCGAGCCGCCGTTCGAGCTGGGTGATCGCGCGGGACAGGGGTGGCTGGGCCATTTCCAGACGCTGGGCGGCCCTGCCGAAGTGCAGCTCCTCGGCGACGGCGACGAAGTACCGCAGCTCGCGCATTTCCATGAGCACAGGCTAGCGACGGCAGACGACCGATCGATACCGCTCGGGTATTGCTGCATGACCGAGACGGTGTTGGTGCCCGGCCGCGGCACCGGCATGCTCGCTGTCATGAGCGAGAAGACGATCGCGCTGGTCACCGGCGCGAACAAGGGAATCGGTTACGAGATCGCGGCCGGACTGGGCGCGCGGGGCTGGAGTGTCGGTGTCGGCGCCCGGGATGAACAGCGCCGGGAACACGCCGTGGAGAAGCTGCGTGCGGCTGGTGCCGACGCCTTCGGTGTCCCCCTGGACGTGACCGACGATGACAGTGTGACCGCCGCGGCCCGACTGATCGAGGAAAGAGCCGGACGGCTCGACGTACTGGTCAACAACGCCGGCGTGGCCGGCGGCTGGCCGGAAGAGCCCACGTCCATCGACCTTGAGACCGTGCGGCGGCTGGTGGAGACCAACGTCATCGGCGTCATCCGGATCACCAACGCGATGCTGCCGCTCCTGCGCCGTTCGGCCCATCCGCGGATCGTCAACCAGTCCAGCCACGTCGGCTCCCTGACACTGCAGACCACGCCCGGCGTCGACCTCGGAGGAATCAGCGGGGCCTACGCGCCGACGAAGACCTACCTCAACGCCGTCACCATCCAGTACGCCAAGGAACTGAGCGGCACCAACATCCTGATCAACAACGCCTGCCCCGGTTACGTGGCCACCGACCTCAACGGATTCAACGGAACCCGGACCCCCGAGCAGGGCGCGGCGATCGCCATCCGGCTGGCGACCCTGCCGGACGACGGCCCGACCGGCCAACTGTTCGACGACAACGGCGTCGTAGCCTGGTGACCTGACCTCGGATGCGCTCCTCGTCGGGTCACACCGCTACCACCCGTCGGACCACGTGCACCCTGCGAAGATCGTCACCGCCGGGTCGGTCAGAAATCTGTGCTGCAGGACTCCTCCACCTGTGCGCCCGCGGAAGGCCCCTGGCCTCGAAGCCGTACTCCAACTCCGGGCTGGGAAGCGGATGCCCGAGTCCACCGCCGAGTTCCAGGCAGGTGAGTCCGTAGGCGGTGGCGCGCATGGCGCATCTCGTGGCTGACCGGCTACCGACCACTCAGCCCCCTGCGAGCACGATCCCCGCAGCTGCCTGGCCTTCCTCGTACTCGCCGCCGCCCTGGTCCCAGGTCAGCGAGCGCACCAGGTGTGCGGGCAGTGTCTGGACGGTCTCCACGAGGGCGTCGCGGACGTGTTCGGCGCTGCGGCCGTCGGGGAGGTGCCGCAGCATCACGTAGCGGGTGGCGTGTTCGACCAGGGCGCCGATGGCCGGGGTGCCGTTCTTGCCGATGATCAGATCGCCTTCCCGGTGGCCGGGCAGTGCCCGGTCCTCGGCCTCGGCCGGGCGTTCGCTGATCATCACCATCGGGGTGGAGAACCGCGGCTGGCGCTGCTGGGCCTGGCGGCGTGGTTTGCGGCGTGTGCGGCCCGATCGCAGGGCCTTGGCCGGCTCGCGGCGCAGTTCTCCCCGGCCCTGCAGGTAGAGGGCCTGACAGATCGTCTCGTGGACCACGTGCATCTTTGGCCGTTCGGGGAACTGAGTCCGCAGAGTCTGGCAGATCTGCTCCGGGCTCCACCGTATGTCGAGGTGGTCCTGGACGAAGTCCTGCAGAGCGGGGATCTGGCCGGTCTTCCCAGGCTTGGGACGGGGCCGGCGGGCGTCGGCGCGGGCCTGGGCCGCATGCGGCCGGTACTGGCCATTGGCCGGATGCCGGTTGCGGCGGATCTCGCGGCTGACGGTGGAGGGGCTGCGGCCCAGCTCGGCGGCGATCGCACGGATGGTGGCGCCCTCACACAGCCGGTCGGCGATGTGGATCCGGTCGGACTCGCGCAGACAGCGCGAGGGACCGGGCGGGGGCGCCACCGCTGTGATCGGTGGCGCCCCGACGTTCCGGCCGGACGGGGCGCGGCCGTTACGCCACCGCTTCCCCGTCCGGCGGTTGATGCCGACGATCCGGCACGCCTCCGCGTTGCTCACGCCCTGTTGCATCAGCTGAAGGTAGACGCGCCGTTCCTCGGTCAGGGGACGGCGCCCCCGATTGACCGAGCGGTCCCGAACCTCGAAGTCCATCGCACGCCCCGAACTGGGGTGTTGCGACGACCACTAGAACCCAAGCCTACGGGACGGGGCCGTAACACGGCCGGACCGTACCGCAGCCCGCGCCAACTTGCGGTTACCGCGTTGCGGTGGCCAGTGCCGCCCGGATGGCGTCCTCGCCGACCGGCTGGCCCTTCTCGTTCGAGAACGGCCCGTACGGCGTCCCCCACACAGGCGTGCCCGTCGCCTGCCGCCAGCTGTCGGCCAGCGGTCCCGCGTCCACCACGCTGTACCCGATGGATTCGATGAATTCGGTCACCGCCGCCTTCGCCGACGCGGAGTCCCCGGCGATCGGCAGGTACGAGCGGTCGGCCGCCCCCGCCGGGCGGGCGAGTGACAGTAGGTGCTTGAAGAAGATGTTGTTGAACGCTT
The DNA here is from genome assembly GCF_053601275.1 of Streptomyces sp. NPDC004752. Lineage (NCBI taxonomy): Bacteria > Bacillati > Actinomycetota > Actinomycetes > Kitasatosporales > Streptomycetaceae > Streptomyces > Streptomyces sp. NPDC004752. The sequence goes on from NZ_JBSGBN010000042.1 coordinate 10,126, forward strand.
TCACGAGCATGGCGTCCGGGATGTACCGCAGCAGCAACTCGCTCGAGGTGAGCGACTTGCTGTCGAGCTCGGGGATGTCCCCGTCACGCTCGGGGCCGTAGTTGCACGTGTCAATGACCGTCTTCCCGGCCAGTGGCGCGGCAGTCAAGTCGGGGAAGGCATTGACCGGCACCGTGACCACGACGATGTCACCGGCCGCCGCGGCCTCCCCGCTCGTCGCCGCGGACGCCCGCGGCCCCAGTTCCGCGGCCGTGTCCGCGAGCGTTTCGGGACCGCGCGAGTTGCTGAGCACGACCTGGTGCCCGGCCTCGATGGCGAGCCGCGCGATGGTACTGCCGATGTATCCGCTTCCGATGAATCCCACAGTCGTCATATTCTCCGCGTTCCTCCAGAAGAGTCGCATTCTTGTCATTTGCCGGACTCGTTGCGATTCGGGTCCCTGCCGTCAGCTGGCGGGGAAGTAATGGCCGTTGTCCAAATCGGCGAGCAGGCTGGGCTGAGCGGGTTCCCAGCCGAGGGTCCGGCGGGTGATGAGGTTGGACGCCGGGTAATTCTGCGTGACTATGTTCGCGAGGAACCCAAAGACCGTCCAGACACTGCCCGCACACCTGGTGCGCTCGCTGACCTGGGACCAGGACAGCGAGATGGCCGCCCCACGCCGCGTACGCGGACGCCAACGGCCGACCACGCAAAACGCTCGGCTGGGAAACCCCAGCCGAGCGCCTGCGTAAACTGCTCACGGCCTGATCAAGCCAACCCGGTGTTGCAACGATCCCTGGAAACCGCCCCCGCGTGAACAACACTCCGGGTCAATACACCTAGTCGACCGCACCCCTGGCTTCCCGGGTCTCCTTGCCCAGGAGCTTGTCGAGCAGGAGCGTGGCGGGGAGCGCGGAGTTGAGGTACACGTACTCGCGGTGGTGCTCGACGACCGCGAGCAGGGTGCGCAGGGTGTCCACGGCCCCCTCCCGCTGTTCGGCGTAATGCTGAGCCTGGGCCAGCAGGCCCAGGTGGAGGGGAAGGTGGATTCTCGTCCGGGACAGTCGCATCTCGGTCAGCGCGTTCACCATCTTCGGGATGCCCTCCCGCTGTCCGGCGTGCGTGAGGGCCCAGCCCAGCGGGACATGCAGCATCGCCGCCCAGGGGGACAGTCCGTGCTTGACGGAGAGCTCGACCCCCTCCGTCCCGAGGGCTCTGGCCGAATCCGGATCGTCCTCCCACGCCGCCACCATCGCGTTGACGTAGAGGGCATGGACCCGATCCCATGGCTTGTCGCCCCACTGCGTCAGTCTCAGGAGGCGACGGCACTGCTCGGCGGCGGCCGAGCGTTCGCCCATCAGCCAGCGGGCGAAGACGTCGTGGGTGCGGAAGTAGACGCGCGGATCGGACCGGTACATTCCGTCCGGCACCCGGCCTTCGCGCGCCAGCCGTTCGGACAGCTCCACACCGCGCTCGAACGACCGCAGCGCGTCGGGCAGCCGGTCGCGGATGAACAGCGCCATCCCCTCCCCGTACACCGCGCCCAGCTGAGCCGCGGGATCGCCGGTGCGTGCGGCGATGGCCTTCAGCCGGGCGGTCAGTCGCCCCGACTCGTCGTAGCGCCCGCGGACGAGGAGTGACGCGCTCAGCATCGACAGGACCGCCGGGTCGTCGGACCTGTGCGGGACCGTGCCTGGGCCATGCCCCAGGAGGATCTCCGTCTCGGCCTCGGTGTCGCCGAACCCGCGTACGTGGCCCAGCAGATGGGCCAGTTCCCAGTGGAGCTGGGGCGCGAGGCTGCGGGCGGCCGAGCCGTCGGGCAGGGAGCCGGTGAGGGAGATGGCACGGCGTAGCCATATCAGCCGGTCGTCGGAGGCCAGGCGTGCGCCCGCGTTCTCGGCCGCGACCAGGAACCAGGGCAGCGCCCGCTCCGGGGGAATGGCGCTCTTGGCGCACCAGGCGTGGTGGGCGATGCGGTCGCTCCGCTCCGGGGGGATCTCCTCGCCGGAGCGCGGGGGCAGGGCGTCCGCGTACGCGGCGTGCAACAGCTGGTTCTCCTCGTCGGTGAGCTCGCCCATGAGCACCTCCCGGGCGCGCGGCGGGGTGAGCCGGAGCCGGCCGCCGGGCTGCCGGGCGGAGGCGAGCAGACCGTGCCGGACCGCCGACTCCACGATCGCCGCGGCGCCGTCGCCGACGGCGCGGCACAGGGGATCCAGTTCGATGTCGGGCGCGGCGATGGCGCACAGCCGCAGAAGCCGCAGGACCGGTCCCGGCAGTTCGGCGAACTCCTGGCGGAGGACTTTGCGAGCGTACGGGACGACGAGGCCCAGCAGCTCGTTCGCGGCGCGGGGGGCCTGGAGATCGCCTGCCTCGTCGAGGAGGGAGAGCATCTGGAGGACGAAGGAGGGGCTGCCCACGGACTGCTGGTGGAGCACTTCCACGAGGCGCCGGTCGACGCCCGGGCCGGCGTGCGCTTCGACCAGGGCGGTGACGTCTGGGAGCGTCAGTGCCCCGAGCCGCAGGATCTGCGTGTTGGGGCCCCTGAGCATCTCGGTCATCGCCCCGTACCGGGAGCTGTCGGGCCAGGTCTCCAGGTCCCAGCCGGTCAGCACGATGCCGAGCGGATGCCCCTGGCGGCGGTTGGCCAGCAGGCGGAGCAGGTCCAGCGACGCCGCGTCCGCCCGGTGCAGGTCCTCCAGGAGGAGCACCAGAGGCCGCTGCGCCGCCAGGGCGAGAAGGATCTCGCAGAGCGCGTCATGGGTCCGGAAGGGGTTCTGCGGCTCGCCTGGACCGGGGCCGCCGTCCGGGTCCGGCAGCCCCCCGGGCAGCAGCGGTGCCAGCAGCGCGCGGAACGGCGCGGCGGCGACCCGGAAGGCCTTGGGCCGCGCCGCCGAGAGTCGGCGCAGCACCTGGGTCCACAGCCAGTAGGGCGGAACTCCCTCGCCGGAGAAACTACTGCTCTGGATCGTTTCGATGTTCTCGTCCATTGCCCGGAGGCGTTGGACCAGTTCCATCATGAGATGGGTTTTCCCGAGTCCGGAGAAACCGAGTACGCACGCGAGATGTCCACGACTGGCCACTGTTCCGGCCATGGCGGCGACCAGAAGACCCAATTCTCTTTCACGGCCTATTAAAAGAGATGCAAAGCCGGGTTCACCCGGTGAGGGTGAAGCAATAACGGAACGGGCGGGCTCCCCGCGTTCCGGGCCGTCCGGCGCCTCCTGGGCGCGCACGGCCGGTTCAGCCGGGGGACAGGGCGCCGTGGTGCCCGCGGCCGTGCTGGACATCGTTTTCCGGATCTGCCGCGGGAAAGCGGTCGCCCCGCGGCGGACAGGACCGCCCGGCGCGCCGGGCCCACGCTGGCTGCCCAGTTCCTGCCGGATGAGGGCGGTGTGGAGCCGCTGGAGATCGGCGCTCGTGTCCACCCCGAACTCCTCGGCCAGATAGCTCCGCGTCCACGCGTACATCTCCAGCGCTTCGGCCTGTCGGCCCGACCGGAACAGCGCGGTCATCAGGTGGCCCACCATGCGTTCCCTGGCCGGGTGCTGACGGACCTCGCGTTCCAGTTCGGTGACCACCTCGGCGGTCCGTCCCAGGAGGAGCCCGGCCTCGGCGGAGGCTTCGAGGGCGGTGAGCCGCATCTGCTCGAGCCGGGCGCTCTCGTCGGCGAGCGACGGGTAGGTGAGGAACTCCGCGTACGGGACGCCGCGCCACAGCTTGAGCGCCTGGGTGAGGCGGTCCCGGGCGGCCAAGGGGTTCTGATCCGCGAGGAGTCGGCGTCCGGTGGAGAAGAACTGCTCGAAGCGGTACGCGTCCACCTGGTCGGGTGCGAGCCGGAGGACGTATCCCGGGGCCTGGTAGCGCAGAATCGCGGATCTGTCGGGGCCGGCCGCGGGGGCGAGGGCCCTGCGCAGGTGGGAGATGTGACTCTGCAGGGTGGCGACGGCCTGCTGAGGACGGGCGTCCCGCCACAGCTCCTCGATGAGCACCGTGGTGGGCACGACGCGGCCCAGCCTGATGAGGAGGAGGGCCAGGAGCGCCCGGCGGCGTGGTGGTCCGAGCGGGGCGTCGCTGCACTGGTACCGGGCCGTCATGGGCCCCAGCACCTGAAGCGCCGGCCCGGAAAGGGCGGACGGTGGTGAGGGTGGCGACGCCCCCTCGGCCTGATGCACGGACATATTCTCTTGCCCCATTCGTTCTCACGCTTGAGACTTCACCGGTGAATACACCTTAGAACAGCTCATCCGCGGGGATTTTCCGGGTGGCCATGGGCACTGGGCGTTATAGAGCGCTGCTCGCGCCGATGTCAACGGCACAGATTCGCCGCGTGAGGCGAAACCGGCCATGCCTGCGGCGAATTCCATATAGGCACGCAGAGAGCCCCCGATGCCCGGTCCCCTGGTACGGACCTTTGGTCGCATCCTTCGGTGAACGCCCGGCACCGGGTATGGGCAAGCGAACGGCAGGGATTCGGACAAGGTCTCGCACCGGGGTGCCAGCGAACCGGCCAGCGTCCGGCAAGGGGCATGGGCCAACATGATTGGAACCGCCATTTTCCGAGTGGCCGGAGCCAGCCACTCGGCGCAGATCCAGGAGGCGTCACAACGTGTTCGCGATTCTTTTTCCTGGTCAGGGATCGCAGTTTCGGGGCATGGGTGCAGATGTTTTCGGCCACTATCCGGGCATCACGCGATTCGCCTGCGATCTCCTCGGGTACGACCTCCCCGCACGCTGCCGCGACAACCAGGACGATGTACTCGCCCGTACGGAGTGCACGCAGCCGGCCCTCTTCACCGTCAACGCGCTGCACGCCTTCGAGCGGGAACGCCGGGAGGACCGGCCCGCCGACTGCTACCTAGGACACAGTCTGGGGGAGTACAACGCGCTCCTCGCCGCCGGGGTCTTCGACTTCGAGACCGGTCTCCGGATCGTCAAGAAGCGCGGCGAGCTGATGGCCGAGGCTTCGGGCGGCGGTATGACCGCGGTCATGGACACCCCGGTCGAGTGCCTCCTGGAGGTGCTGGGCGCCGACGGCGTCGAGGGGGTGGACGTGGCGGCCCACAACACCGACACCCAGGTCGTGATCGCCGGCGCAGACGGCGCGCTCCGGGCCGCCCACGCCTCCCTGCGGGAAAGGAGCATCCGCTTCGCCCCGCTGCGGGTCGGCGCCGCTTTCCACTCGCGCGCCATGGAATCCGCGCGCACCGCATTCGAGGTCTTTCTCCGTGGATTCAACTTCACGGAACCCTCGGTGACCGTGATGTCCAATGCGAGCGCACGCCCTCACGAAGGGAGCATGATTCCGGAGATGCTGAGCCGGCAGATCGTCGAACCCGTTCGATGGGTCGAAGGCGTCCGCTATCTCCTCGACCGTGACGCCGGGCTGGAGTGCGAAGAGATAGGCGGCTCATCGCTGCTGCGCATGGTGAGAAGTATCGCCAAATCCAGTCATCAGGGAACTCTGACGAAAAGCGGGGTATGAGGCATGGAGCGAACCCAGCGCATAAGGAACATGATCGAGGAACAGTTTATCGTTGAATTCGATGACGAACTGACCGGCCAGAGCGACCTCTTCAAGGCCGGGGTGATCGATTCCTTTGGATATGTCCAGCTTATCTGCTCCATCGAGGAAGAATTCTCGATCCAGCTGAAGGACGAGGACTTCCTCAAGAACATTCTCACCTCGCTGGAATCCATCGACGCCTTCGTGGCGAAGAAGATCGCCGAGCGCGACGACCGCTGAAGCAAGGAGAATCTCAATGACGAAGTCAAGCCGTCTGCGTGACTGGTGGGGTGGAGGTGAAGAGTCCCTTGTCACGCAGCATCGCCCACAGCACATCGGTCCGGCGTCGGGCGAGCGCCAGCAGGGCCTGGGTGTGCAGCAGCCCTTCGCCGCGCTTCTTGAGGTAGTAGTCCCGCGATGGGCCAGGCCGCAACATGGCGGACTGCGCGGACATGTAGAACAGCCAGCGAAGGCGCCGGTTGTAGCGCTTGGGCCGGTGGTAGCTGCCGGTGCGGCGGCCGGAGTCGCGGGGCACCGGGGCGAGGCCGGCGTGGGAAGCGAGGCGGCCGACGTCGCGGTAGCCGGACAGGTCGCCGGCGATGGCGACGAACTCGGCGCCCAGGATGGGGCCCATGCCGGGCAGGGACTCGATGATCTCGGCCCGCTCGTCGGTGCGGAAGATCTCGCGGATCTCCCGGTCGTTGTCCTTGATCCGCTCGTCCAGGGCCAGGAGCTGGTGGGCCAGGTCGCGCACCAGCTTCCCGGCCCGGTTCTCGCCGGGCAGGGTGGTCATCTGCGACTGGGCGGCTTCGACAGCCTTGGCCGCGACGGCGTCAGCGCCGCGGACTTTGCGACGGTCCAGCCAGGTGGTGAGCCGCTTGACGCCGATCCGTCGCAGGGCGGCCGGGGTCTGGTACTCGGTCAGCAGAACGACCGGGCCTTTGGCGGCGGAGTAGTCGAAGGCCCGCTCCAGGACGGGGCAGATGCCGACCAGCAGGTCACACAGCCGGTTGATGAGCCGGACGCGGTCGGCGGTCAGATCACGCCGGTAGCCGGTCAGCAGCTGGAGTGTGGAGATGAGTTCGGGCGGGGTCTCGATCGGAGCGAAATCCCGGCGCATGCGCGCCTGGTCGGCGATGACGCGGGCGTCCTTGGCGTCGGTCCTTCCCTCACCTCGGTAGGCGCCGGTCATCCGGTTGACGGTGCGGCCGGGCACGTAGACGACCTGCTGGCCGTCCGTGATCAGCAACGCCAGCAGCAGGGCGGAGGACCGGCCGGAGATGTCCACCGCCCACCGGACTTCGGCAGCTTTCTCCCGCGCCGTTTTGATCAGCGTCAGGATCTGGGCCTCGTCGTTGATCACCTTCGTCGAGAAAACCGTCTCGCCGTCGGCGTCGACGGCCACCGCCCAGTGGTGCCCCTTGCCAGCATCGATGCCGACCCATATGCGTGCATGCCGCGTGGTCAACCGCGTGGCTCCTGTTCCTCCGTGACCAGCACTTTCGTGGTCCGAGGAGCACTCCGCCAACAGGTCCTTGACCAGCGATGCCCGCAGTTCGCAATCAGCAGTCGGAGTGTCCCGAAGGACCGGGCGGCCATTCTCCTAGAGCCTTTCAGGCAACCACCGCATCAGCCACACCCGGTCCTTCCGGACCGCCTCGTATTCTTAAGGACCCCGCATGTGCGGAATCGCAGGCTTCGTCTCGTCCTCGGTCGACGCCGGGGCCACGCCAGAGGTCATGGCCTCGATGCTGTCGCTGATCCGTCACCGCGGTCCGGACGAGGCGGGCTACTACCTGGACGACGGCGTGGCCATGGGCACGGTCAGACTGTCGGTCATCGACCTCTCCACGGGCGCCCAGCCCATGGCGGACCCGTCGGACCGCTACTGGATCTGCTTCAACGGCGAGTTGTACAACCACATTGAACTCCGTCAGGAGTTGCGATTGCTCGGCCGGCGCTTCCGCACACGCTCGGACACCGAAGTCGTCCTGCAGGCGTGGGCCCAATGGGGGGCCGCCTGCCTGCCCCGTTTCAACGGCGCGTTCGCGTTCGCCATCCGGGACGCCGTGTCCGGGGACCTCTTCCTGGCCCGGGACAGGTACGGCAAGCGCCCGCTCTTCTACAGCGGCCACGAGGGTGGCACGGGCCGGGGCGGGGATTTCCTCTTCGCCTCGGAGATGAAGGCGTTCCAGGCATTCCCGGGATTCCGCTTCGAACTGGACCCCGGTGAACTCGCCTCCACTTTCGCGGTGTGGACCCCGCTGCCCGACCGCACCCCCTTCCGGCACATTCGCCAATTACCCATGGGAAGCTGCCTGACCGTGCGCGGCGGACGCACGGACCTGACCACGTACGCCGAACTCGAACTCGACGTCGAACCGTTCTCCGGATCCGCCCGGGAAGCGATCGCATTCGTCCGCGACACCCTCCGCGAAAGCGTCGAGATGCGGCTGCGGAGCGACGTCGAGGTCGGCGTCTACCTGAGCGGCGGTCTCGACTCGTCCATCGTCACCGCACTGGCGGCCGAGCTCTCCTCGCACGAGGTCCGCACTTTCTCGGTGGAGTTCGACGAGGCGGCCTTCGATGAATCGGGCAGCCAGCACGTCGTCGCCTCCCACCTGGGGACGCTCCACTCGTCCATCGCCGTGCGCGGCGCCGACATCGCCGCGAAATTCCCGGCCGCCGTGTACCACGCCGAAGTCCCGGCGTTCCGCACCGCGTTCGTGCCCATGTACCTGCTCTCCCGCCACGCGCGTGACGCCGGCGTCAAGGTGATCCTCAGTGGCGAGGGCGCCGACGAGGCGTTCCTCGGCTACTCGCTCTTCCGCGAGACCTTGCTGCGCGCCGCGTGGCACGACCTCTCCGACGACGAACGGACGGCCCGTATCGGCGGCCTCCACCCGGAGCTGAGCCATTTCGGCCCCGCGAATCAGGCACGGCTGAAAAGCCTGTTCGAGCAGTTCGCCGTCGAACGGCTCCCTGGTCTCTTCTCACACGAACTCCGTTACCAGAACGGCCGATTCGCCGCGCGGCTGCTGAAGGAACGGGACGATCCGTTCGCCGACCTCGTGGCCCTGACAGCGTCGACGTCTGGATACGGCGCACTGAGTCCCGTGCAGAGGGCCCAGTGGCTCGAGTTCAAGACCCTCCTGCCCGGCTACCTCCTCTCCACCCAGGGAGAACGCATGAGCCTCGCGCACGGCGTCGAGAACCGCTGCCCCTTCCTCGATCCCGCGGTGGTCCGCGCGGCGGCCTCGGTCAATCTGCGGTTCGACGACGGCTCCGAGGAGAAGGTCCTCCTCAAGGAGGCATTCCGGGGCGAGCTGCCGGAGTCGAGCCTCGCTCGGCGCAAGCAGCCCTACCGCGCCCCCGGCGCGGCCGTCTTCAAGGAGCAGCGGCCCGACTACTTGGACCTGTTGCTCTCGGACACGGAGCTGAGCAGGATCGATGGCATCGACCCCGTGTTCGCGAGGAAGCTCGTGGCAAAGATCATGGCCACACCCAACGAGGGGATCAGCACGAAGGAGGACCAGGCCTTCGTCTACCTGCTGTCGACCGCCGTCCTCCACCAGCAGTTCGTAGGCGGCCGGAACCAGGGCAGGGGCGGCCACCTGGAAGCGGAGCTGAAGGTGGACACGATCGTCGATCTCCGCACCTCCCGGGGACCGCGGCCGGCCGGGCATGCCCTCCCCGGGGCGGGAGGACACAGATGAGCACGGTCGTACCGGCGCCCGCGGCGGACGACGTCGCGATCATCGGCATCGCTCTGCGCTTCCCCGGCGCCGAGACGCTGGAGGAACTCGGCGAACACCTCCTGGCGGGCCGGTCACTCATCTCGGAGGTGCCGCCCGAACGCTGGTCCAGGGAAAGGTACTTCGGAGATCCCCGGCGCGGGGCGCAGAAGACCAACAGTGTCTGGGGCGGCTTCGTCGAGCACGCGGATTGCTTCGACGCCGACTTCTTCGCCATCTCACCGCGCGAGGCCGAGAGCATGGACCCGCAGCAGCGGATGGCGCTCGAACTCGCCTGGCGGGCCGTGGAGAACGCGGGTTACGCGGCGAGCGACCTGGCCGGTACGGCAACCGGCGTCTTCATGGGCGTCTGCCACGCGGACTACGCGGAGCTGATGGAACGCGAAGGGGTGCGGACGGACGCCTATTTCCCCACCGGCACCGCCTACTCGATCATCGCGAACCGCATTTCGTACCAGTTCGACCTCCAGGGTCCGAGCATCACCAACGACACCGCGTGTTCCAGTTCGCTGGTGGCGGTGTACGAAGCGGTCCGCGCGCTGGGCCACGGCGAGTGCGGCCTCGCCCTGGCGGGCGGAGTCAACCTGATCTGGTCGCCGAAGCACTTCGTCGCCTTCAGCCAGGCGAGCATGCTGTCGCGGACCGGCCGTGCGAGCGCCTTCGACCAGAGCGCCGACGGCTACGTACGTGGCGAGGGCGGAGCGGTGCTCCTGCTGAAACCTCTCGCACGGGCCGTCGCGGACGGCGATCCTGTCCACGCGGTCATCAAGGGGGTCGCCACGAACCACGGCGGCCGGACCACCTCCCTGACCGTCACCAGTCCGACCGCGCAGGCGAACCTGATCGAAGGGCTCTACACCCGCGCCGGAATCCGCCCGGAGACCGTCAGCTACATCGAGGCGCACGGTCCGGGGACGCCCGTCGGCGACCCGATCGAGGTCATGGCCCTCAAGACCGCCTTCCGGAACCTGCACGCTGCGCAGGGCACCGTTGCCCAGCCGTCGACCTGCGGGATCGGGTCGGTCAAGACCAACATCGGACACCTGGAAGGGGCCGCCGGGGTCGCCGGGATCGCCAAGGTGATCGTCTCCCTGGCACACCGGGCGCTGCCCGCCACCGTCAATTTCCGCAAGCAGAACCGGCTCATCAGCTTCGAGGGCAGCCCCTTCCACGTCGTCGGCGAGACCCGGCCCTGGGAAGCGCCGCCCGCGGGGCCTGACGGCGGTATCCCGCCACGCCGGGCCGGGGTGAGCTCTTTCGGCTTCGGCGGCACGAACGCGCACATCGTGCTGGAGGAGCATCTCGCCGACGAGATGAGGGAGACGGACCCGCCGGGCCCGCATCTCGTGCCCCTCTCGGCGAAGACACCGGAACGGCTGCGCGTGGTCGCGCGCACGCTGCTCTCCCATCTGCGGGAGCATCCCGCACAGGCGCTCGGCGACATCGCGCACACCCTCCGCATCGGCCGCGACGCGATGCGGGCGCGGGTCGCTTTCATCGTCGCCGACCGTGCCGAACTCGTCGGTCTGCTGGCCGGGTTCGCGGACGGTGAGCGGGCCGACGGCGAGGTCCACCTGGGTGCGACGGTGTGTGCGGGCGACGCGGACGCCGCCGGGCAGAGGACGATCGGGACGCTCTGGGCGGGCGGCGGGACGGTGGACTGGGCGGAGCGGCTCGGGGACGGCTGCCCCGCGGCACGTGCGCGCCGCGTGCGTCTCCCCGGGTATCCGTTCGCCCGCGAGCACCACTGGTTCAGGGTGCCGTCGAAGGGCGACGAGGGGAGGGAAGCGGCGGCGGACGGGACACCCGCGAAGACTGCGCGTACGGAGAAGCCGCCGGGGCGGACCGAAGCGGTGCCCGCGGAGCCGGCACGGACGAGGGCGAAGCGGACGGAAAGGGCGCGGGCGGCGGAGGTGCGGCCAGGAGCCGTGTCGCATCCCGTGCTGCCGCACCCCCTCCTCCACGCCGCAGTCCCCGGCTTCGATGGGCAGCGCTTCACCTCGACCTTCACCGGGGAGGAGCCGTTCCTCGCCGCGCACCTGGTGCGCGGCACGCCCGTGCTGCCGGCGGCGGCGCAGGTGGAGATGGTCCGTGCGGCGGTGGCCCGTGCGGCGGGGCGGGACGCCGGGGCGCCACCGGCCGTCCGGCTCCGCACCATGGGGTGGTCGCGCCCGCTGGTCGTGCGGAACGCGCCGGCCGAGGTCCGGGTGGGGCTCACCCCGCAGGACAGCGGCGCGTTCGCCTTCGAGATCTCCACCGGAACGGCCCCCGGCACCGTGCACAGCTCGGGGCTGGCCGAGACCGTCGGGGCACAGGAGCCGGGCCGGCTCGACCTTCCCGCACTGCTGGCGGCATGCCCCCGCGAGCGTGGGCACGCGCAGGTGTACGCGGAGTTCCGCGACCGGGGGCTGGAGTACGGGCCGGCCATGCGCGGGCTGAGGGAACTGCGACTGGGGGAGAGGGAACTGGTCGCGCGCATCGTCGAACCCGGCGCGGGCGGGTCCGGGGACGCCGGATGCGTTCTGCCGCCGAGCGTGCTGGACGCGGCCTTCCAAGCCTCCGTCGTCCTCCTGGCGGACACCTCACCGACGACGGGTGGCGGCCGGTCCGTCCCGGTGCTGCCGTTCGCGTTCGAGGAACTCACGGTCCACGGCCCCTGTGCACCCGAGACCTGGGCGTGGGTGCGGCGGCGGGAGGGCCGCGGCGCGCTCGACATGTTCGACATCGACCTCTGCGACGGGAAGGGCACCATGAGCGTCAGTCTGCGCGGACTGGTCCAGCGGACGGAACCGGCCGGGGCGGCTCCCGGCACCGGCCCGCAGACGGGAGGGAACACCGTGACCGCAGCCGTCTCGTGGGCGCCGGCTCCCCTCGGCGTACCGGATGACGCGACCGGGCCCGCCCCCGTCGTACGGGGGTATCTCGGCGGGCGTGCCGCCCGGCACACCGCCGCCGTGGCGGAGCTCACCGGATTCACCGTCGCACAGCTTCCCGACGTCGAACCCGGCCGGGTCGCCGACGGCGTCGGGGCCGCGCTGGACCTGGCCTTCGGGGACGTCACGGACGTCGTGCGGTCCAAGCCCGGGGGGCCGCGGCGGTTCGTCGTACTCGTGGACGACCGGCTGCCCCGGCACTACCACGCGCCGCTCACCGGCCTGTTCCGGACCGTCGTCCTGGAGAACCCGCGTGTCTCGGGCCGGGTCGTGCGCGTCGCGGACCTCGACACCGCGCCGCCGGAGCGGATCGCCGAGATCCTGCGGGCGGAGGCGGCGGACCGGTCGGCAGACTGCGACATCCGGCGCGGGGCGGACGGCGCACGCCACGCGTCCCGGCCCGGGGAACTGCACCTGGGCGACGGGGCCGAGATCCCGCCGCTGAAGAAAGGCGGCGTCTACTGGATCACGGGCGGTCTCGGCGGGCTCGGACGGCACGTCGCCCGCTACTTCGGCCGGTACGCCGGGGTCACCGTCGTCCTGAGCGGCCGGTCGGAGCACGGAGCCGGGAGCGAGGGGGCCCTGCGGGAGCTACGGGACGCCGGAGTCGACGCCCACCACGTCCCCGTCGACGTGGGGTCGCGCACCGACGTGGACCGAGCGGTCCGCGCCATCACCGGGGCCCACGGAACCATCGACGGCATCGTGCACGCGGCGGGCGTCCTCCGCGACGCGTACGTCTTCACCAAGGACGCCTCCGATCTGCGGACAGTGCTGGCGCCGAAGGTCGACGGAGTCCTCCACCTCGACGCCGCCACGCGCGGCCTCACGCTCGACTTCTTCGTCGCCTTCTCCTCGGTGGCGGGGGTGTTCGGCAACGCAGGCCAGTCGGATTACGCGGCGGCCAACGCCTTCCTGGACGCCTTCGCCCACCACCGCCAGGCGCTCGTCGACATCGGCGAGCGGACCGGCAGGACCTGCGCCGTGAGCTGGCCGCTGTGGGCCGACGGCGGGATGTCCGTGGACGCCGTCACCTTGAGAACGATGCGACGGGACCGGGGCTGGGAACCCCTCCCCACCGAGGACGGACTGAGGCTCCTGGGCCGCGTCCTGGGCGACGCGCCCCCGCACGTCGTGGTGGCGTACGGCGCCGCCGCGACGCTCACGGCAGCCCCGACGCCCCCGGAAGCGCCGGTCACCACCCCCGTGGACACCGCCCGCGCCGACTCCGCTCCCGCCGACACGACTTCCGCCGTCACCGACGAAGAACTGACGGAACGTGCGACGGCGCTGCTGCGCCGGGTCGTGGGCGAGGCGCTTCACCGTGATCCCGGAACTCTGGAGGAGACGGTCGACCTCATCGAGTACGGCATCGACTCGCTCGCCATCCTCGATACGACCGTGGCGCTCGAAGAAGTCTTCGGCCCGCTCCCCAAGACGATCTTCTTCGAGTACACCGACATCGCGGGCGTCGCCGGGTACTTCGTCGCGGAGCACGCCCAAGCTCTGCGGGCCGTCGCCAACGCCGAAGTCCCGCACCGGACCACCGCCGAACCATCGGCGGACGCCACCGCCCCGGCCACGGCGGCCCTTCCGGACGTGGAGGCCGCCACCGTGTCCGCCCGGTGCCCGCGGGAGGCCCCGGGCGCGTGCGACGACTACCACGACATCGCGGTCATAGGCGTCTCCGGCAGCTACCCCGGCGCCGACACCCTGGACGAGCTCTGGTCGGTACTCGAAGAGGGCCGACACGAGTTCCGCGAGGTGCCGCGCGAACGCTGGGACCACGACGCGATCTACAGCCGTGACCGCAGCGTCCTCGGCAAGAGTTCCATCCGTACCGGAACGTTCCTTGAGGACATCGACACGTTCGACCCCCGCTACTTCCGCATCTCCAAGCGCGAAGCCGAGAACATGTCGCCCGAGGTCCGGCTGTTCCTGCGGGCGGGGGTCGAGGCTCTGGAGGACGCGGGCTACTCGCGCGAGACGATCCGTCGGAAGTACGACGGAGACGTCGGTGTGCTCGCCGGTTCCATGAGCAACCACTACGGCCTCTACGGCTTCGAGAACGGCCTCACGCGGGGGTCCCCGGCGAGCGGCAGCTACACGGGGACGCTGCCCAACATGCTGTCGTACTTCTACGGCTTCACCGGACCCTCGCTCTTCGTGGACACCATGTGCTCGGGATCCTCAACCTGTGTCCACCAGGCCGTGCAGATGCTCCGGGCGCGCGAGTGCTCGATGGCGGTCGCGGGCGGGGTGAACCTGCTCCTGCACCCGTACAACCTCATCAGCTCCTCGCAGGAGCACTTCACGACGGCGACCTCGGACGTGATCCGGAGCTTCGGCCTCGGGGCGGACGGGACGATCCTCGGGGAGGGCGTCGGCGCCCTGGTCCTCAAGCCGCTCGTCGAGGCCGAGCGCGACGGCGACCACGTGTACGCCGTCATCAAGGGGACGGCCCTCGCCAACGCCGGAGTGCGCAACGGGTTCACCGTCCCCAGCCCCCGGATGCAGGCGCGCGCGATCGAGAAGGCGATCGACGACGCGGGGGTCGACCCGCGGACCATCAGCTACGTGGAAGCCCATGGATCAGGGACGTCCCTGGGCGACCCGATCGAGGTCAAGGCGCTGACCACCGCCTACCGGAAGTACACCCCGGAGACCGGGTTCTGCGCGATCGGATCGGTGAAGTCCAACCTGGGCCACCTGCTGCACGCCGCCGGAATGGTCGGCCTCGCCAAGGTCATCCTCCAGTTCCAGCGGGGACAGCTGGCCCCCTCGCTGCACAGCTCGGTGATCAACCCGGACATCGACTTCTCCCGCACTCCCTTCCGGGTGCAGCAGGAGCTCGCCGCCTGGAAGCCGGCGGTGACCACCGTCGACGGGCGCGAGGTCACCCATCCGCGCCGGGCCGGGATCACCTCGATCGGCGCGGGCGGAATGAATTCCCACATGATCCTGGAGGAGTACCCGCAACAGGACGACGTCGCGCGCGGCGGCGCACCCGGCGGGCGCGAGGAACTCTTCGTCTTCTCCGCGATGAACGACGCCGTGCTGCTGGCGTACCTCGCCCGGTTCCGCGCCTTCCTCGCCGGGGCGACGGCGCCGGACCTCGCCTCGGTCGCCCACACCCTCCGCGTCGGCAAGAACGAACTCCCGCACCGGTGGGCGTTCCTCGCGCGGACCCGGGACGAGGCGCTGGCCGCCGTCGACCGTCGTCTGGCGGGCGACCGGGACCTCGGCGCCGCACTCGCGGGCGGCGGCGCCCGTACAGCGGACCTGCGCGATCTCGCGACCGCCTGGGTGGGCGGGAAGGGCGTCGACTGGCAGCGGGCGGACACACCGGACGCGCCAGCGCCCCGCCGCGTCTCCCTCCCCGCGTACCCCTTCGAGCGCGTACGGTGCTGGGTCGCCCGGGAGGACGGCGCGCCGTCCGTGACCGCGCCGCTCGCCCTGCGCGAGAAGCTCCACCCGCTCCTCGGCCGGAACGCGTCGGACGTCACCGGACTGCGGTACGTCCTCGACGTACACCTGGACGATCTCCTGGACTACGGCCGCACCCTGGGCGGGCGGCAGGACAGGACACACGACATCGTCCCCACCTTCGCCGTCGACCTGGCGATCGCGGCGGCGAAGGTCTCCGGTTTCTCCGACGGGTCGGTCGTGCGTGGTCTTCGCCTCCTCGGACCGGTCGACTGGACGGGCGTGGCGCGCCTGGTGACGGTCCTGGACGCCCCCGGGGGGAGGACTGCGGCGGGAGCCGTGCACGCGGAGGACGCGTCGGGGCGGCGGACCGCCGTGGCTTCGTTCGACCTGCGGGTGGACGAGGGCGGCGGGCCGCGGCCGTCCGGACACCCTCACGCCGAATCGTTCGTGGGCCTGCTTCCCGGGGCGCTCGCACCGGACCGGGCCGAACCGCTCTCCCCGGTCGGCTTCCTCGCGGAACTGGCAGAGGGCGGAGTCGGGTACGCGCCCGAACTCGCCGGCGTCGAGGGAGTGTTCCGCCTGCGGGACGGACGCCTCGCGCTGCGGCTCGGCGCGCCCGAGCTCCAGCGCGACCATGTGAAGCCCCATGTCACGCTCGCTCCACAGGTGCTCGCCGCCGTCGCGCAGGGCCTGCAGTTCGAGGCGAAACGGACGGGCGACCCCCGGTGGGCGCGGAGCACACCGCACCGGATCGACGAGATCCGGCTCTTCGCGGACGGCGCGGGCGGCCAGGCATCCGTGGCGTACGCCGTCTTCGACGTGACCGCGTACGGAGAAGGGATCGGGGGCTCGGTCGGGTTGCTGGACCGGAACGGCGAAGTGGTCGCTGTTCTCGCCGGCCTGTGGTGCGGCGACGACGAAGGACCGAGGGAGGGCCCGGAGGGGAACGTGCGGAGATGGGACGCGACCGGGACAGGCGCCGTCGGCGGGACCGCGGGAGTGAACGACGGGACACCGGGGGAGCCCGGGGAGGCCGAGGGACTTCTGGCCTTCACGGTCGACGAACTGCGCGGCCTGGCATCCGGCATCCTCAAGTTCGACCCCGACGAACTCGACGCCCGCACCGGCTTCGACGCCTTCGGCTTCGACTCGATCTCGCTCGTCGCCCTGGCACAGCAGGCGAGCGAGCGGCTCGGCATCGAGCTGACCCCTGCGGTCTTCTTCGACCGCAACACCTTCGCGTCGCTGGGGGAACACCTCGTCGCCGAGCACCCCGCCGCCCTGCGCACGGTGTACGAGCGGTCCACCGGGACTCCGGCCCGCGCCGAGCCCCCCGCCCGGACCCCCGAGGCCCCACCGCGACCGGCCCCTGACACCGGGCAGCGGGTCTGCCGGGAGAAGGCCGGGGCCCCCGACACGGCGCCGGGGCCCGCCGCCCCGCGCCCGGCGGGCACCGACTCCGCCGCTCCGATCGCCGTCATCGGAGCCGCGGGCCGCTTCCCGGGCGCCCCCGACCTGGACGCCTACTGGACCAATCTGGCCGCCGGGACCGACCACGTGACGGCCTTCCCCGCCGACCGGTACGAAGCGGAGTACGCACGGATCGTGGAGGCGTCCGACTTCCCGCGCCACGCGGGCATCCTCGACGAGGTGGACGCCTTCGACGCCGCCTTCTTCCGTATCCTGCCGCGCGAGGCCGAACTGATGGACCCGCAGCACCGGCTGGCGCTCCAGACCGTCTGGAACGCGGTGGAGAACAGCGGGTACGCCCCCTCCGGCCTGCCGGAGAACACCGGGCTGTTCTTTGGCGTCTCGGGCACCGACTACGCCACGCTGCTCGCCGCCCACGGCACCCCGCCGGACGCCTTCACCTCAACGGGCAACGCCCACTCCATGCTCGCCAACCGCATCTCCTACGTCCTCAACATCCACGGTCCGAGCGAGCCGGTCGACACGGCCTGCTCCAGCTCGCTCGTCGCCGTCCACCGGGCCGTCGAAGCCCTCCGGTCCGGGGCGTGCGACACCGCGATAGCGGGCGGAGTGAACCTCCTCCTCAGCGTCGACACGTTCGTCAGCGCCGCACAGGCCGGCATGCTGAGCCCGGACGGACGGTGCAAGACCTTCGCGAGCGACGCGAACGGCTACGTACGGGGCGAGGGCGTCGGTGCGGTCGTGCTGAAGCCGCTCGCCGACGCCGAGCGCGACGGAGACGCGATTCTCGCTGTCGTCGTGGGGAGCGCCGAGAACCACGGCGGGCGGGCGAACTCCCTCACCGCACCGAACGGGGCCGCCCAGGCGGACCTCGTGGTGCGGGCGATGGATGGCATCGACCCCCGCACCATCGGTTACCTGGAGGCCCACGGCACCGGCACGGCCCTGGGCGACCCCGTCGAGGTGCAGGCGCTCCGCAGCGCCTTCCGGCGGCTGGGCACTGAGGGCGGAGGAACCTGTGCACTCGGCTCCGTGAAGGCCAACATCGGCCACCTTGAAGCCGCGGCCGGCATCGCGGGGCTGCTCAAGACAGTCCTCGCGATGAGGAACGGCACCCTGCCGCCCTCCCGGAACTGCGACGAGATCAACCCGTACATACAGCTCGACGGCAGCCCGTTCCGCATCGTGCGCGCGAGTGAACCTTGGGAGCGGGAAAGCGACCGGCACGGTGCGCCCGTTCCCCGGCGGGCGGGGGTCAGCAGCTTCGGCTTCGGCGGGGCGAACTGCCACGTCGTCATGGAGGAGTACCCGGGCGAGGACCAGGAGGCGGCGTCGGCACGGGACCTGGACGCCCCCGGGGACCGCAGGGTCGCCGTGCCCCTCTCGGCGCGCACGGAGCGGGAGTTGCGTGAGCGGGCGCGCGGTCTGCTCGCACACCTGGAGGACGCCCGGCACAACGATTCGATCCGTTCGATCGCGTGGACGCTCCAGACCGGACGGGAGGCCATGGCCGAACGCGTCGGCTGGGTCGTCGCCTCCCGAGGCGAACTCATCGCCCGGCTCAGGGAGTTCATCGACGGGTCGGGGGACGGACCGGAGTCGGCCCCCGACCAGGACCCGGACAGCCTCGCCGAGGTGATCACCCGCTGGTGCGGCGGCGGCGAGGTCGAGTGGCGGCAGCTGTACGGGCCGGACGGTGCCGGACCGCCGAGGCGTGCGCACCTCCCGGCCTATCCGTTCGCACGCGACCGGTACTGGATTCCAGGGAGCGCGGTGGCGTCCGCACCTGCCCAGGCCCTCGCTCCCGCCCACGTACCCACGCCAGCCCCGGCCTTAGCCCAGGCCCCCGCCCCCGGTCGGGAGCATCCCTCCGTCTCCGGGCCTGCCGCCCGGGAACCCGTCCCCGTTCCCGTCGTCGGGACGACGCTGTTCGTGCCCCGGTGGACGAAGAGGCCCGCCACCGGGGCCCCGGGTCCTGCCGCCGGTTTCCCGTACCGGCGTCACGCGGTCATCCTGTGCGGAACACCCGCAGCCCTGCGGGACGGCGTCGAGCGATTGCTGCCGGGCGTGCGCTGCCACGCCGTCACGACGGCCAGGCAGCGCCCGGAGAGCCGCTTCACCGACCTGTCACGGCAGGTCTTCGAGCTCGTCCGGACGCTCGCCGGGGAGGCGCACGACGGGGCCACGCTGGTGCAGGTGCTGACATCGGCCGCCGAGGACGAGGAGACCGGTCCCGCCCTCTCCGCTCTCCTGCGCACGACGGCACTGGAGAACCCGCGCGTCACCGGGCAGGTCATCGTCCTCGACGGCGCGAGCGACCCGGACCGGATCGCGGGCGCGGTCCTGGAGAACGCACGGCACGCCCACGACGTACTCGTTCTCCACCGGGACGCCGAACGCCATGTCCGGACCTGGGCGCCCCATACGGCCGATGGCGCGGGAACACCGTGGCGTTCGGGAGGCACGTACCTGATCACCGGTGGCGCCGGCGCCATCGGGGCCGTCGTCGCCCGCCGGATCGCACAGGACACCGCCCGCCCGGGGCTCGTCCTCGTCGGCCGGTCCGCACCCGGCCCCCGAACCGACCGGCTCCTCGCCGAACTGCGGGCGGCGGGAGCGGAGGCCCGGTACGCCGTCGCGGACGTCTCCCGCTGGGAGGAGGTGCGCCATCTCGTCGCGGAGGTGCGGGAGCGCAGCGGCGCGATCCACGGAGTCATCCACGCCGCGGGCGTGATCCACGACGCGTACGTCAAGGACAAGACCCCGGAGGAGTGGGAGCTGGTCCTCTCCCCGAAGGTCGACGGCGCGGTCCATCTGGACCGGGCCACGGCGGATCTGCCGCTCGAATCCTTCCTCCTCTTCTCGTCCGGCGCGGCCGTCACGGGCAACCCCGGCCAGTCCGACTACGCCACAGCCAACGCCCACCTCGGCGCGTTCTCCGCCCGCCGCAACGCACGCGTCGCGGCGGGCGGACGATCGGGTCGCACGGTCTCGATCGCGTGGCCGCTCTGGAAGGACGGCGGGATGACGGTCGACGACGCGACCCGCGCGTACCTCCGGCGTCACCGCGGCCTCGTCCCCATGGAGTCGGATGCGGGGCTTGAGGCACTCCTGAACGCCTGGCGCCTCGGCGAGGCCGGCGAGGACGAGATCTGGGTGCACCACGGCGAGACGGAGAAGACCGCGCCCGTACTGGCGTCGCCCCCAGCATCGGCCTCCGCATCCGCACCGGCGTCCGCACCGGCGTCCGCACCGGCGTCCGCGCCGGTGTCCGCGCCGGACACCGGCGACGGTGTGGCCCCGGACCGGGAGACGCTCCGGTCAGTCATCGGGCTCTTCGCCCGGGTCACGAAGCTGCCACCGCACGCCATCGACCCCGATCGACCGCTCGACGAGCTGGCCCTCGACTCGGTCATGGTCGTCCAGCTCAACAGGGAGCTGCATACCGTGTTCGGGGAGACCTCGACGACGCTCTTCTACGAGGCCCCCACTCTGCGTGCCGTCGCCGAGCACCTCACGGGCCCGCGGATCCGGAACGTCCAGGAGACCCCCGCGGCTCCCGGGATCCCCGAAGCTCCTCAGCCCGCGGCCGGACCGTCCGGCGCACCCGCCCAGGACGGCGCCATCGCGATCATCGGGATGAGCGGACGCTATCCGGGCGCGCGGAACACCGACGAGTTCTGGCAGAACCTCACGGCCGGACGCGACCGCATCACCGAGATCCCCCCGGACCGGTGGCCGCTGGACGGCTTCTACGAATCTGACCGTGCCACCGCCGTCGCCACCGGACTCAGCTACAGCAAGTGGGGCGGATTCCTTGAGGACTTCGACGCGTTCGACCCGCACTTCTTCCGCATCGCGCCACGCGACGCGTACGCCATGGACCCGCAGGAGCGCCTTTTCCTCCAGGCCGCCTGGGAGGTGGTCGAGGACGCGGGCTACACCCGTGAGGAGCTGGCCCGCCGCCACCAGCGGCGCGTCGGCGTCTTCGCCGGAGTGACCAAGTCCGGCCACGCACGGCACGGCGAGGCCGTGTTGCCGTCCGGGGAGCGGATCGCGCCCGCGCTCTCGTTCGCCTCGCTCAGCGCCCGCACCTCCTACGTCCTCGACCTCCGGGGCCCCAGCCTGACGATCGACACGATGTGCTCGTCCTCGCTCACGGCGATCCACGAAGCCTACGAGCACCTGCGTCAGGGCTCCTGCGAGCTGGCCATCGCCGGTGGCGTGAACCTGTATCTGCACCCGTCCGACTACGTCGAACTCTGCCGTTCCGGCATGCTGTCCTCGCAGTCCCGGGTAAGGAGCTTCGGCAGCGGCGCCGACGGATTCGTCCCCGGCGAGGGGGTCGGCGCGGTGCTGCTGAAACCGCTGGCGCGCGCTCTCGCGGACGGGGACCGGGTGCTGGCCGTGGTCCGGGGGACGAGCGTCAACCACGGTGGCCGGTCCAACGGCTACACGGTGCCCAGCCCGGCCGCCCAGGCCGAACTGATCGGCGACGCGCTGACCCGGGCCGGGATCTCGGCACGCGAGGTCGGCTACGTCGAGGCGCATGGCACCGGTACGGAACTGGGCGATCCGATCGAGGTGAAGGGGCTCTCGCTCGCCTTCGAGAAGTTCACCGGGGACCGGCAGTTCTGCGCGATCGGCTCCGTGAAGTCGGTGATCGGGCACCTGGAGGCCGCCGCGGGCATCGCGGGTGTCACCAAGGCCGTGCTCCAGCTCCGGCACCGCACCCTGGTCCCCAGCCTGCACGCCGAGGAACCGAACCCCGGCATCAGGTTCGAGGAGACGCCGTTCCGTCTTCAGCGGACCCTCGCGCCCTGGAAGTCCGGAGGACCGCGCGTCACGGCGGTCTCTTCCTTCGGAGCCGGCGGCTCGAACGCGCACGTGATCATCGAGGAGTACGTGGCGGACGCCGCCAGCGCCGAGCGCGCCGACGACGGTGAGCACCTCGTCGTCCTGTCGGCACGGACCTCGGAGCAACTGCGGCGCTCCGCCGCGCGCCTGGTGGCGTTCCTCGAACAGGAGGAGGCGGGCGGGCGGACGGTCCGCCTGGCGGACCTCGCGTTCACCCTGCGGTCCGGACGCGAGGCGATGAAGGAGCGCCTGGCGGTGACGGTGCACTCGCTGCCCGAACTCCGGCGGGTGCTGGGCGCGTTCGCGGAGACCGGCGACGGGACGGCGGCTCCGGGCCTGCACCGGGGCAGCACCGCGCGGGACCGGGGCGCGGCCGCCGAGATCTGGGCCGACGACGACCTCCGGGAACTCCTGGCCGAACGGTGGGGCCGCGAGGGCAAGCACGACAAGCTGGCCGCACTCTGGGTCGACGGGATGGACCTGAACTGGCGGGCACTCCCCGGGGCGGTCCCGCCGCCCCGCATGATCTCCCTGCCGACGTATCCGTTCGCGAGGGACCGGTTCTGGATCGGTGACCTGGAGCCGGCCGGGGAGGCGATCCACACCGGCGTCCGCACGGGTGCGTCCACCGGCGTGCCGACCGACGTCGCCGCCGTCACGCCGCGTACCGCACCCGAGATGCCATCCGAGGACCGGGCCGGCACCGCACCCGGCGAACGGGTCGCGCGCCTGGTGCGCGCGAAGATCGCGGACGTCCTGGTCATGTCGCCGGACGAGATCGAGGGCGGGCTCGCGTTCGCCGACTACGGACTCGACTCCATCCTCGCCGTCCGCCTCGTCCATGTGCTCAACGAGGAGCTGGGAACCGACCTTTCGACCGATGTCGTCTTCGATCACAGCTCCGCCGACCGCCTCGCCGCCCATCTGCTCGCGGAGCACGGGCCCGTCGCGGCCCTCGGCCCCGTCTCCCCTGCCCCCGCGGCCCCCGTCCAGGCCCGGACGCGGAGCGGCGTCACCTCCGCCCGCCCTGCGACCGGTGGCGGCTCCGTTCCCGTCGGGCCGTCGACCGGCCCCGAGTCGATCGCCGTGGTCGGGATGAGCGGGCGGTTCGCCGGTTCCGACACCCTCGACGAGCTGTGGACCCATCTGGCGAACGGCGACGACCTCATCACCGAAGCGACCCGCTGGGACCTTCCGGCCACCGGGCCCGACGGATCGGCACGCTGCACGCAGGGGGGATTCCTCGACGGCATCGACCGGTTCGACCCGCTCTTCTTCGGCATTTCGGGAGTCGAGGCCGCCGTCATGGACCCCCAGCAGCGACTGCTCCTGGAAGAGGCGTGGAAGGCCCTGGAGGACGCGGGCCACGCCGGACGGCAGCTGAGCGATACCCGCTGCGGTGTGTACGTGGGCTGCTGGAACGGCGACTACCACGAGCTGGTCGGGGAGAACAGTCCGCCCCAGGCCTTCTGGGGGAACATGGCGTCCCTGATCCCGGCCCGCGTCTCCTATGTCCTCAACCTGAAGGGCCCCGCGCTGGCGGTCGACACGGCGTGCTCCAGCTCGCTCATCGCGATCGACCTGGCCTGCCGGGGGCTCCGGTCGGGCGAGACGGACATGGCACTGGCGGGCGGCGTCTTCGTCCAGACGACACCCCGCCTCTACGAGCTGGCCGGGCGGGCCGGGATGCTCTCGCCGACGGGACGCTGCCACACCTTCGACCACCGCGCCGACGGCTTCGTCCCCGGTGAGGGCGTCGGCGTCCTCGTGCTCAGGCGGCTGTCCGACGCGATCGCCGACGGGGACCACATCCACGGTGTCATCCGCGCCACGGGCAGCAACCACGACGGTGCGACCAACGGCATCACCGCGCCCAGCTCCGTGTCGCAGGAGGCCCTGCTTCGCGAAGTCCACGCGTCCTGCGGCATCGACGCCGGGTCCATCCAGCTCCTGGAGGCTCACGGAACCGGCACCCCGCTCGGAGACCCCATCGAGTTCTCGGCGCTCAGCCGCGTGTTCGGGGCCGGCCCGGAGAGGACCGGCTTCTGCGCGCTGGGCTCCATCAAGTCCACCCTGGGGCACACTCAGTTCGCCGCCGGCGTCGCGGGGGTCTTCAAGATCCTCCTCGCGATGCGGCACCAGCAGATCCCTGGCTCGCCGCACTTCGAGAAGCCCAACGGCGCCATCGACCTGGACACCAGCCCCTTCAACCTGAGCACGCGCGGCCACCGATGGGAGCCCCCGTCCGACGGAGGGCCACGCCGGGGCGCCGTAAGCTCCTTCGGCGCGAGCGGTACCAACGCCCACCTCGTCATCGAGGAGGCGCCCGCCTCCGCCCGGACCCGCGCCCGTACGCCCGGGTCCCCGCGGCTGATCGTCCTCTCGGCGCACTCGCGGGAGCAACTAGCTCAGCAGGCCGCCCGGTTGGCCGCGCGGATCCGCCAGGAGGACGCCCCGGACCTCGGCGACCTCGCGTACACGCTCGCGGTCGGAAGGGACCGGTTCCCCCACCGGTTCGCCTGCGTTGCAGAGGACCGCGCCGCGCTGCTGCGGATACTCGACGAAGGGCTCGACGGAACGGAGGCGTTCACCGGCCGGGCGGAGCCCGAGGGCAAGGGCTGGCAGGGCGCGGACACGAGCCGGGGCGAAGTCTCCCTGGAGCGCTGCGCGCAGTTCACCACCGTCGAAGCGGAAGCGGAGAAGGATGGTGCGGAGGCCGGGGACGTCGGGGCGGGCGCGGCCACGTACCGCGCTGACGCGGAGAAACACCGTGCGGACGTCGAGACCTACCGTGCGGACCTCACTGTCCTCGCCGGGTGCTTCGTCCGGGGCGCCGCACTCGACTACGGTGCGCTCTTCCCGGCCGGAGCCCACCGGCGGATCCCCCTGCCCACCTATCCGTTCGCCCGGGAGAGCCACTGGGCCGGTCCGCCGCCCGCCGCGCCACGGCCCGTCCCCGCCGCCCCGGAGGAACGCCCGGCGGCGGGCCACCCGCTGATCCACCGGACGTCGCAGGTCCCGGAGTCTCCCGGCGCACTGCGCGCCTCCACGGTGCTCACGGGCGCCGAACCGGTCCTGCGCGACCACACGGTGCGCGGACAGCGCGTCCTTCCCGGCGTCGTCCACCTCGAACTGGCACGGGAGACCGCCGTTCGGCTCTGGGGCGCGGACGCGTCGGCCCCCCTGCTGATGCGCGACATCACCTGGGTACGGCCGGCCACCGCCGACGGCGGAGGGCTTCTGGGCGTCGACGTCCTGGTGAAGCCCGGCGACGACGAACAGCTCACCTTCGAGATCACCGCGCGGGCGGACCGGGGCGAGGGCCCCGTCGTCCTCTCCACCGGGCGCGTGTCCCGCACCGGTACGTCCCGCCCCGACCGCGTCGACCTCCCGTCGCTTCGCGCGGCCTGCACGACGACCGTGTCCGCCGAACGCGTCCGCGAGGCGCTCGCGTCGATGGGCATCGTCCACGGGCCGTCGCTCCGGGCCATCCGCGAGGCGTACGTCGACACCGGCGCCGGGACCGTCCTCGCCGAGCTGGAACTCCCGGCCGGGGCGGACCCCGACGGCGGCGGACTTGTCCTTCCCCCGGCGCTGCTGGACTCCGCCATCCAGGCATCCATCGCGCTGCACCTCACCGGCGGACCCGGCCCGGCCGATCCGGAGACCGCGGTACCGTTCGCGCTCGACCGGTTCGAACTCCTCGCCCCGTGCCCGCCCTCGGCGTGGGCCGTCGTCCGCCTCGCGGACGGGGCCGGGCCCGCGACCGCCCTGAGCCGGCTCGACGTGGACGTCACCGACGTCCACGGCCGGGTCTGCGTACGGATGACCGGCTACACCTCGCGCCGCCTGAAGGAGCCGGTCCCCTCCCTGTTCGCACCCGTCTGGGAGCCCGTGGCCAGGTACACACCGGGCGAACACGCCCCGGACGCCGCGGATCACGTGCTCGTGGTGGGAGGCACGGCCGAACAGCGGGCCGCCCTCGTCCGCCGGCACCCGGGCGCCACCCTGTGGGATCTCGCCCCGGGCGCGTCCACCGACGAGATCGCCGACCGGCTCCGGTCCACGGCGCCGGTCGGCCACCTCGTCTGGATCGCGCCCGGCCCTGGGCCGGATGACGGGCCTGCGCTCCTGCCGACCGACACCGCCGGCTTCACCGCGGCCCAGGAAGACGGTGTCGTCGCGGCCTTCCGTACGGCCAAGGCCCTCGTCCGCACCGGACACGACGCACGCCCACTCCGCGTCACCCTGGTCACGCGACGCGCCCTCGCCACGCACGACGACGAGCCGACCGCACCCGCCCACGCCGGGCTGCACGGCTTCTTCGGGTCGCTCGAACAGGAGTACGCGAACTGGTCCGTCCGCCGGGCCGACCTCGACACCGCCGAGCTGCCCGACGACCTCCTGGCACCCCCCGGCCGTACCGCCGACGACCCCCTGGTGCACCGCGCGGGCCAGTGGCTGGCGCGCCGCTGGGCGCCGAACGAGCCTGGCGACGCACCGGCCGCCCCGTACCGGCAGAGCGGCGTCTACGTCGTGATCGGCGGCGCGGGCGGACTCGGCACCCAGTGGACCCGGCATGTCGTACGGAACCACGACGCCCACGTGATCTGGATCGGACGGCGACCGAGGGACGCGTCGATCGACGCGCGGCTGGCCGAGGCTGGCGGCCGGGTGAGCTACCTGTCGGCCGACGCCGCCGACCCCGCGTCACTGCGCCTCGCCCACAAGGAGATCAAGCGCCGTCACCCGCGCATCCACGGCGTCGTCCAGGCAGCGCTCGACCTGCGGGACCAGAGCCTGGCGCGGATGGACGAGGCGACCCTGCGGGCGAGCCTCGCCGCGAAGGTCGACGCCGGGGTGGCCGTGGCCGAGGTCTTCGCGGACGAGGCGCTGGACTTCGCCCTGTTCTTCTCCTCCGTCCAGTCGTTCACGACGGCAGCGGGCCAGAGCAACTACGCGGCGGGCTGCACCTTCGGCGACGCCTACGCCCACTTCCTCGACCGGCACTGGCCGTGCCCGGTCAAGGTGATGAACTGGGGATGGTGGGGGAGCGTCGGCAGCGCCTCGACCGAGCGGCACAAGGAGCACATGGCGCGCTGGGGCCTCCTCTCGATCGAGGCGCCGGAGGCGATGGACGCGCTCGACACGCTGCTCGGTGGCCCCCAGCGCCAGTTGAGCTTCATCAAGGTGGAGGACCTCGACGCCATCGAGGCGCTCGACCCGACGACGCGGCTCACCGTCCACCCCCGGGCACGGACCCGCGTCGCGCCCGCTCTCGTAGCGTCGGCCGCGGCCCTGCCCGTCGAGTGGGAATCGATACGCGCGATCGCTACGTGGCGCGCGGACGAACGCGATCCGCTCCTTGCGAGGATGGTCCGCGGCCACCTGGAAGCGCTCGGGGCGCTGCGCGGCCCCGGCACTCCCACCTCCCCCGGCGACATCGACCGGCTCCGCCGCCGCGCCGGGATCCTGGACAGGTACACGACCTGGCTCGACCACGCGCTCCGCATCGTGCCGGGTACGGCCCCGTCCCTGGACGCCCTCGTCCGCGAGTGGGACGAGCGTCGCGTCCGGTGGTCCACCGACCCTGACAAGGCGGCCGAACTCGCCCTGCTCGACGCCACGCTCCGGGCGCTGCCCGGCATCCTCACCGGCACGACCAGGCCGACCGATGTACTGTTCCCGCGCGGCTCCGTCGAACTCGTCGAAGGCACCTACCGCGACAACCGGGTCGCCGACCTGTACAACCGCGCCATGGCCGATGCCGCGGTCTCCGTCGTCGCGGAACGGCTGCGCCTGGACCCCTCGGCGCGGCTTCGCATCCTGGAGATCGGCGCCGGCACGGGCGGAACGAGCGTCGGAATGTTCGCCGCGCTGCGCCCCTTCCAGGAACACATCGAGACCTACACGTACACCGATCTTTCGAAGGCGTTTCTGAACCACGCCCGTACCGCGTACGGACCGGACGTGCCGTACCTTGCCTACGCCCGCTTCGACGCCGAGCAGCCGCTGGCCGGGCAGCCGGGGGTGGAGAGCGGGAGCTACGACCTGGTCGTCGCCGCCAACGTGCTGCACGCGACGCGCGACACCCGGAACACGATCCGCAACGCGAAGGCGGCCCTGCGCGACGGAGGATGGCTGCTGCTCAACGAACTCGCGGCCTTCGACGTCTCCAGCCACCTCACGTTCGGCCTGCTGGAGGGCTGGTGGCTCTTCGAGGACGACGCGCTGCGCGTCCCGGGATCGCCGGCGCTGTCGCCCGAGAACTGGGGGAAGGTGCTGCAGTGCGAAGGGTTCGCGGCGGTCGTCCCCGTACTGCCGGAGGCCCGGGAGCTCGGGCAACAGATCATCGCCGCCGAGAGCGACGGGGTTGCGCGGCAGTCGGTGGCCCGGCGGACCGACCGCAAGCCCGCGGCCCGGAAGCCCGGACGCCGGCAACCGGTGGCCCCGGTGGCGGTGGCCCCGGTGGCGGTGGACTTCCCACCCCTGCCCGACGCGGTCGCCGTCCCGCGGAGCCCCGTCCCCGCCTTCGTCCAGGTCCCCGCACAGCCCCTGGCCGCCGGGGAAGCGGTCGCCCCGCCCGCCGCCGAACCGGGGAGCCGGGCCGAGGCCCTGGCCGGGTACCTCCGTGACCGGGCCGCGGAAACCCTCGGCATTCCGGCGGACCGGATCGCCCCCTCCAAGCCGCTCAGCGACTACGGCATGGACTCCATCCTCGTGCTCCAGCTGACGAACGCCCTGCGGGAGGACCTCGGCGAGGTCTCGTCCACGCTGCTCTTCGATGCCGAGTCCGTCGAGGAGCTCGCCGATCACTTCCTCACGACCGGCGGCCCGCACGTGGACGCCCTCGTGGCGCGCCTGAACCCGGCTGTGGGGGACCGGCGCGTCCCGGGGCCTGAGCCGCGGCCGTCGGCGGACTCCCCCCGCTCCATCGCCGCCCTGTTCCGTACGGTGGTGGAGACCGGTACCCCGCAGCAGGCCGGCGACCTGCTGTCGATGGCGGCCCGGCTCCGACCGGTGTTCGCGGCCGGAGCGGGCGACGATCCGGAGTTGCTGAGGCTGTCGGACGGCCGTCGGGAACCTGACCTGGTCTGCCTGCCGTCCCTGATCGCCCCCACCGGGGCCCACCAGTACGTGAACTTCGCCGGCGCGCTCCGGGGCCGCCGCCGGGTCTGGGCGGTCTCCGTGCCCGGCTACCGCCCCGGGGAGCCGCTGCCCGTGGACCTGGAGGCTGCGGCGGAGCGGCTGGCCGGCGCCCTGCTCCGACGGTTCGGGGGCGGTGAGTTCGCGCTCGCGGGCTACTCCTCCGGCGGCTGGCTGGCCCACGAGGTGGTGCGCCGGCTGGAGGCGGCCGGCGCACCACCCGCCGGGCTGGTGCTGCTCGACACCCCGCGGACGACCGGAGCGGCGATGGTCCGGGGCATGACCGTGATCACCCGGCGCCTGCTCGACCGGTTCCCGCGCCTGCCCCTCGCCGACGAACAGGTGACGGCGATGGCCTGGTACGCGGAACTGCTCGACGGCTGGTGCCCGCTGCCGGTGACCACCCCGACCCTGCTGGCGGGAGCCGCGCAGGAAGGGCCCCTGCTGGAGCTGCTCGGCGAGGACGCGCGGTCCGGCTGGCCGCTGGAGCACCGGCGGACCGAGGTGGCGGGGGACCATTTCTCCCTGCTGGAGGAGCACGCCGGGGCGACCGCGCTCACGGTCGACCGATGGCTGGACACCCCGCGGGACCGGGCCGGAGGCGCGCGATGAGTGACGGACTGGGCTTCAGCCTCGCGCAACTGCGGTACTTCGTCGTCTCCGCCGAAGTGGGCAACATATCGGAGGCGGCGGAGAAGCTGTGCGCCTCGCAGTCAACGGTCTCGTCGGCCGTGATGAGGCTCGAACGCCAACTCGGTGTGCAGCTCCTCCTGCGGCATCACGCCCGGGGGGTCTCCCTCACCCCGAGCGGCCGCCATCTGCTGCGGGAGGCCAGGGACCTGCTGGGGCGGGCCAGGAATCTCAAGGCACGGGGCGACGCCTTGGCGGGGGACGTCGCCGGCCGGCTCGACGTCGGCTTTCTCTCGTCACTCGCCCCGTTCCTGCTGCCCGGAGTCCACCGGCTCACCCAACAGCGTTATGCGGGCCTGCGGTTGGCCGTCCACGAGGAGCCGGCCGCCCGGCTGGCGGAACTTCTGCGGGAAGGGCGCTGCGAACTGGCGGTCACCTACGACTTCCTGGCTGGGGACGCCCGGTTCCACGCCCTGGCCCGACTGCCCGTCCACGCCGTGCTGGCCGAAGGCGACCCCCTGGGCCGGAACGGACCGGTGGAGCTGGCGGAACTGGCCGCCCGCCCGCTGGTGACCCTCAACGCGCCCGACGTCATCCGCCATGGCGAGAAGCTGTTCGCCAACGCCGGAGTTCGGCTGCCGCGCGTGATCGAGGCGGCGAGCGTCGAGACGATGCGAGGTCTCGTGGCGGCCGGCTCCGGATTCGCCCTGATGTACCAGCGCACCGAGGCGACGACGACCCTCGACGGGGGAACGGTCCGCACGGTCGAGATCGCCGGAGACCTGCCCCCCGCCTCCATAGGTGTGGCCATGATGCCCGGCCTGGCGATGAGCGGCCGCGGCACGGCCTTTCTGGAGGTGCTCGGCTCGATGGTGCAGGCTGCCCGGAGCGGACCTGCCGAACCGGCGCACCCGACCTCGGACCGAGCGCGCCCGTGACGGCCGGGGAGGGTTCCGTGCAGACCGCCCACCGCGCGACCGACGGCGCCGAACAGATCGTCGTTCTCTCGGCGAGGACCCCCGGGCAGCTCCGGGCGTCCGCCGACCAGCTGGCCGGATACCTCGACCGCCACCCGGACGCCGACCTCGCCGACCTGGCCTTCACACTCCAGGTCGAACGGGAGGCGATGGCCGCGCGGTACGCCGTGGTGGTGTCGTCCGTCGTGGAGCTGAGGACCCGACTGCGGGCCGGCCCCGGGCACCGGGATCCGGCCCTGGCCCCCGAGGGGCCGCTGGCGGAGATCGCGGGCGACCGCGACCTGAAGGACGAGCTGGTACGACGGTGGAGCGCCGCGGGCAAGCTGTCCCGGCTCGCGAGGCTGTGGGAGTCCGGCGCTGACGTGCACTGGGAGCACCTGCACCGGGGAGCGCCGCGCCGGGTGGTACCGCTGCCGGTGTACTCCCTCCCGGGGGACGGGAGGGAGCGGCGCGACGGCCCGCCCCGGTGGTGGAACCTCTCGCGCGGCCAGCTCGCCATGTACCGCGACGAGCGGCGCTGGTCGGAGTCCGGGGCGTACAACCTGCCGCTCCTCTTCGAGATCCACGGTGATCTGGACGAGGCGGCCCTGGAGCGGGCGGTTCGCGCCCAGGCGGAGATCCATCCGGTGCTGAGCGCGGCCGTTCGGGAGCGGGACGACGTGCCGTACCTTGACCTCGACCCGGCCAGAGTGCCGTCGTTCGACCGGGTCGCCGTCCCGGCCGCCTCGCGCGAGGAACTGCTGACCGCGCTGCGGGACCTGGTCGACGTCCCTTTCGATCTGGCGGAGGGCCCGCTCGTCCGGACGCACCTGGTCCTCCTCACCGGAGGACGGCGTCTGCTGCTGATCACAGCGCACCACATCCTGCTAGACGGCACGTCGACCGCGGTTCTGGTCCGTACACTGAAAGAGGCGTACCGAGGCGAAGGAAGAGGTGAACAAGCGGCCTCCTACAACGACTTCGTGGCCTGGGAGGAGGCGCTCTTGGCCGGCCCGAGGGCACTGCGGCACCGGGATCACTGGGTCCGGGAGCTGACCGGACCGCGACCTGCACTCGCCCTGCCCTTCGACCGTCCGCCGGACCAGGGGCGGATGCCCCGCGTCGATGTGGTGACGCTGATGGTGCCGCCGGAGCGGGCCGCCGCACTGGCCGGCACCGCGAGGGCGCACCGGGTCAGCGAAGCCACCGTGCTGTTCGCGACGTACGTGCTGCTCCTGCACCGGCTGACCGGGCAGGACGACATGATCCTGGGCATGACCGCCGCCGCCCGCTACGAGCAGCGCTTCCACGACGTCGTCGGCCAGTTCGCGAATTGCCTGCCGCTCCGCTGCCGGGTCACCGGTGGCCTCACCGAACTGCTCGGATCGCTGCGGCGCGGGTTGGTCGCCGGAATCGAGCACGGTGCGTTTCCTCTGCCGGAGATCGCCCGAGCGCTCGGAGCGGAGGAAGAGCCACTGGTCATGACGAACTTCCTCTTCCAGAACTTCGAGGGTGCGGAAGTCCTCACCCAGGAAACATGGGCCGATCGGGGCGCCTGGGAACTGCGGCCTTTCGATGATCTGCCGTATGCCGGAGAGTTCGCCCTCTCCGGGGAGATCTATCGGGCGGGGGAGGGGTACAAGGCATTTCTCAAGTACGACACGAACGTATTCGATCGGGCCACCGCACGAGGCATGGCGGACATCTGGGACGCGGTCATCCGGAACGTGTCCCGGGGAGACGAGGGGGTACGGGCGCGGTAGTGGCGCCCTTCCGTCCCACGGTGCCTCGGGCCCGGTGGCACAGCGCTCCACCGGCACCTTCGGCACCACTGTCCCTCAGACCAGGGTCCGCAGGACGGACGGGTCGTAGGGGACGGCCCGGTCCAGCTCACCTCGGAGCGCCAGCGCCGCCCAGTCCGGGTTGGCCAGCAACGACCGGCCCACGGCGACCAGGTCGAACTCGTCGCGTTCCAAGCGGGCCACCAGCTCGTCGATGCCGGTCGCGCCGGACGGTCCGGTGAAGCCCTGGGTGAAGTCTCCCTCGCCGTACTGCTGGGCCATCCCGACCGAGCCGACTGTCACGGTGGGCCTGTCGGTGAGCTTGCGTATCCAGCCGGCCAGGTTGAGGGTGCTGTCGCTGTCCTCGAACTCCGGCAGCCAGTAGCGCCGGGTCGAGGCGTGGAACACGTCGACACCGGCCGAGGCCAGGGGCTCCAGCAGCAGACGCAGCTCGTCCGGGCTCGCCGCGGTGCGGGCCCCGTACTCCCCGAGCTTCCACTGGGAGAAGCGGAAGAAGACAGGGAACCCCGGACCGACGGCTGCGCGGACCGCCCGCACGACCTCGGCGCCGAACCGGGCCCGGGAGGCCGGGTCGCCGCCGTAGCGGTCGGTGCGCCGGTTGGTCCCGGTCCACAGGAAGTCGTCGATCAGATAGCCGTGCGCGCCATGCAGTTCGACCCCGTCGAACCCCAGCCGCGCGGCGTGCGCGGCGGCCTCCGCGAACGCCTCCACCGCGGCGTCGATGTCCTTCCGCGTCATGGCCCGTCCCGCCGGGGCGCCGTCCAGACCGATCCCGGATGGGCCCTCGGCGGGCGGATCGGTCGCGGTGCGCGCCGCCCCCGTGTGCCACAGCTGCGGAATGATCCGGCCGCCCTCCTCGTGCACCCGGCGCAGCACATGGGCCCAGCCGGCGAGGGCCTGCTCGCCGTGGAACTCGGGCACACCGTCGTACGCGGGGGCTGCGGGGTGGCCGATATAGGTGCCCTCGGTGATGATCAGCCCGACGCGGTGGGCCGCCCGGCGCGCGTAGTACTCCGCCACGTCCGGGCCGGGCACGCCGCCGGGGGAGGCCGTCCTCGTCATCGGGGCCATCACGATCCGGTTGGGGAGCGTGAGGCTGCCCACGGTGAACGGTTCATCCAGACTGGCCATGATGTCCTCCCGAGTCGCGGGAGCCGTCGACACGGCTTCCCGCACGTTTATTGGTTGCCTGTTCGGCGGTGAATTCTCAGGCGATGCGGGGAATGGTCCGGCCGCCCGGCGATTGTGCATGAAAAACGTCGTCGTTGACCACCGTGCCGCTGTATTGCGAAAGGCGATCCATTGCATCGGAACAATGAATTTGACCGTGTCGACCGGACCATGGATATTTGGGCCGGTGGAACAGCTTCGCCCTGGCAACGGAGCGCAACGCCCAGTCCATTTCGCTTGTATGACGGACCGTGAGGGAAAGTGGTGGAGCCCCATGGCGACGGAGAGCAGCCGCGTCCCCGGAACGTCCGGTGAGCTGGCGGGACGACGGGCCGTGGTCACCGGCGGCAGCCGCGGGATCGGCGCCGCCGTCGTGCGCAACCTGCTCGACGCTGGCGCGACCGTCGTCACCTCGGCCCGCAGCGAGAACCCGCACACACCGCCCGGCGCCGCGTTCGTCACGGCCGACCTCAGCACTCCCGACGGCGTGCGGGGCTTCGCCGACACCGCGCTGGAGCTGCTGGGCGGCGTGGACATCATCGTCAACAACGCCGGCGGATGCCGCTCGTTCCAGAGCGTGCTGGAGCTGGAGAACGACTGGCAGTACACGATGGATATCAACTTCCTCGCCGCCGTCCGGCTCAACGCGGCCCTCGTGCCCGACATGCGCGAGAGCGGCGGCGCCATCATCCACGTGTCGTCGATCGCGACTGTCGCGGCCTACCCAAACCTCCTGCACTACGCCGCCGCCAAGTCCGCGCTGGAGACGTACAGCAAGGGCCTTTCCGCCGAGCTGGCGCCGGACGGCATCCGGGTCGTCTCCGTCTGCCTGGGCAACGTGGAGACACCGGCGTCGGAGATCGCCCGCACCCGGATCGTCGAACACCACGGCGGCGACCCCGACGACCTCACCGGACAATGGGCCGCCGAGATCCCGCTCGGGCGGCTCGGCGACCCGGAGGACATCGCCGACGCGGTGGGCTTCCTGGTCTCCCCCCGCGCCTCCTGGATCACCGGGAGCAACGTCGTCATCGACGGCGGGAAGACCGCGAGCCTGTGCTGAGGCCCGGCGACTGCGCCCGTGAAGCCCCCGGCGCCGGACGGCGCACCGCCGAACTCCCCGCGGCCCGACCGCTCGGCAGACCGGAAAGGACGGACACGATGACCGCCGCAGGACACGAGATACGGGCCTACCCGTTCGGTCCGGTGGACCGGCTCGACCTGGACCCCATGCTGTTCGAGGTCTGCGGCGAGCACCCCGTGCTCCGGGTGCGCCTGCCCTTCGGGGGCGACGGCTGGCTCGTCACCCGGTACGCCGATGTCAGGACGGTCCTGTCGGACCCCCGCTTCAGCCGCGCCGCCGCCGCGGGCGCCGATGTACCCCGCACTGTCGCCGTCGCCCCGCCGCCGACCTCCATCATGGGCATGGACCCGCCGGACCACAGCCGACTGCGACGCCGGGTGATGCGCGCGTTCACCGTACGCAGCATCGACGCGCTCCGCCCGCGCATCGAGGAGATCGTGAACGGTCTGGTCGATGCCATGACGGAAGGGGGCGGCCCGGCCGACCTGGCGGCGGTCCTCACGTGGCCGCTGCCGATCACGGTGATCTGCGAGATGCTCGGCGTGCCGCCCGCCGACCAGGACCGGTTCACCGAGTGGGTGGACGGACTGCTGATCCTCGACGCCCCCGAGCAGTCCGCACACGCCCGCCGGCAGCTCGGAGACTACCTCGCGGAGCTGATCGCGCAGCGCAGCGCCGCGCCCACCGACGACCTCCTGGGCGAGCTGGCCGCCGACAGCGGGAAGGACCCGCTCAGCGAGGAGGAACTGGTCAGCCTGGGCGTCAGCCTGCTCTCCGCCGGCCAGGAGGCCACCGCCAATCAGATCGGCAACTTCGTCTACACCCTGCTGACCCGGCCCGCCCTCTGGCGGCAACTCGTCGCCGATCCCTCGCTCATCCCCCAAGCGGTCGAGGAACTCTCCCGGTTCATCCCGATCAGCGCCACCGCCGGCTTCACCCGCGTCGCCACCGAGGACCTCGAACTGGGCGGGCAGCTCATCCGGGCCGGCGACGCGGTGGTGGCCGAACTCGGGATGGCCAACCACGACTCCGAGGTGTTCGACCGGCCCGAGGAGATCGACTTCCACCGCGACCAGATCCCGCACGTCACCTTCGGATACGGCATCCACCACTGCCTCGGCGCGCAACTGGCCAGGGTCGAACTGCGCGTCGTCCTCGAAATCCTCGTCACCCGCCTGCCCGGTCTGCGCCTCGCTGTCCCTGCGGACCAGCTGGCGTGGCGGACCGAACGCCTCATCCGCGGCGTGGCCGCGCTGCCGGTCTGCTGGTGACGTCCGCCGAGCCCCAGGGCTGACCGCCGGGCCGCCGCACACGCGCACCGCCCCGCTCACCCCGTACCACCCCACCACGGAACCGTCACCGGAGGATCCACCATGGCCGAACCGCTGGACGCCACCAACGCGGCGGCGCACGCTGCGGGCCAGGGGCTTGCCGAGGCCCTGGCCTCCGTCGACCCGGGCCGGGCGCTCGCCGAGGTCATGGCGTCCGTCTTGGAGAGCCACGGGGACCGGCCCGCCCTCGGCGAACGCGCCCGAGACCCCGCGACCGGGCGTCTCCTCCCGCGCTTCGACACCATCAGCTACCGCGAACTGTGGTCCCGCGTCCGCGCGCTGGCCGGCCGGTGGCACCACGATCCGGAGTATCCGCTGGGCCCCGGCGACCGGATCTGCACCCTCGGCTTCACCAGCACCGACTACGCGACGCTCGACCTGGCGTGCATCCACTTGGGGGCCGTGCCCGTGCCCCTGCAGTCCAACGCCCCCCTGTCCCAACTGGCGCCGATCGTGGCGGAGTCCGAGCCCACCGTGCTGGCCGCGAGCACCGACCGGCTGGACACCGCCGTCGACGTGGTCATCGCGTCGAGCACGATCCGGCGCCTCGTCCTCTTCGACCACGGCCCAGGGACCACCGGCCCTCGGGCGGCCCTGGCGGCGGCCCGGGAGTTGGCCGCGGCCGGGAGCCCGGTCATCGTCGACACACTGGCCGAGCTGATCGACCGGGGCAGTGCCCTGCCGCCCCCGCCCCTGTACACCGCGGCCCCGGGTGAGGATCCGCTCTCCCTGCTCATCTACACCTCCGGCAGCACCGGCGCGCCCAAGGGCGCCATGTACACCCAACGGCTCCTGGGCACCGCGTGGTACGGGTTCAGCTACGGGGCCGCCGACACCCCGGCGATCAGCGTCCTCTACCTGCCGCAGAGCCATCTCGCCGGCCGCTACGCGGTGATGGGCTCGCTCGTGAAGGGGGGCACCGGCTACTTCACGGCCGCCGGAGACCTGTCCACCCTGTTCGAGGACATCGCCCTGGTCCGCCCCACGGAGCTGACCATGGTCCCGCGCCTGTGCGACATGCTCCTCCAGCGCTACCGGAGCGAACTGGACCGCAGGGCCGCCGAGCCGGGCGACATCGAGGCAGCGGTCAGGAAGGAGCTGCGGGAGGATTTCCTGGGCGGGCGGGTCGCCAAGGCGTTCGTCGGCACCGCCCCGCTCTCCGCCGAACTCGCGGCGTTCGTCGAGTCCGTTCTCGGCTTCCACCTCTACACCGGCTACGGCTCCAGCGAAGCGGGCGGAGTGCTGCTGGACACCGTGGTCCAGCGCCCTCCGGTCACCGACTACAAGCTGGTGGACGTCCCCGAACTGGGCTACTACGCGACCGACCTGCCGTATCCGCGCGGCGAACTGCTGCTGAAGTCGAACACGCTCATTCCCGGCTACTACCGGCGTCCCGACCTCACCGCCAGGATCTTCGACGCGGACGGTTACTACCGCACCGGTGACGTCTTCGCCGAGACCGGACCCGACCGGCTGGTCTATGTCGACCGCACGAAGGACACCCTGAAGCTGTCCCAGGGAGAGTTCGTGACCGTGTCCCGCCTGGAGACGGTGCTTCTCGGCAGCCCCCTCGTCCAGCACCTCTACCTGTACGGCAACAGCGAGCGCGCCTACCTGGTCGCGGTGGTGGTGCCCACCCCGGCCGCGCTGGCCGAATGCGGCGGGGACACCGAAGCGCTCAGGCCACTGCTCATGGAGTCGCTCCGGAGCGTCGCGAAGGAGGCCGGACTCAACTCGTACGAGATCCCCCGCGGCATCCTCGTCGAGACCGAGCCCTTCAGCCCCGAGAACGGCCTCTTCACCGAGAGCCACAAACTGCTGCGCCCCCGACTCAAGGAGCGCTACGGGCCCGCTCTCGAGCTGCTGTACGACCGACTCGCCGACGGACAGGAGCGTCGGCTGGGCGAACTGCGGCGCACCGGCGCGGACGGGCCGGTGGAGGAGACAGTCGTCCGGGCCGCCCAGGCCCTGCTGGGATGCCCGAACGCCGGTCTCCGCCCCGGCGCGCACTTCACCGACCTCGGCGGGGACTCCCTCTCAGCCCTGTCGTTCTCCGAGTTGTTGAAGGAGGTCTTCCACGTCGACGTCCCGGTCGGCGCGATCATCAGCCCGGCCAACGACCTGGCGGAGTTGGCGCGGTACATCGGAGCAGCGCGCCGCCAGGTCGGGACGCGTCGGCCCACGTTTGCCTCCGTGCACGGGGAGCACCGCCCCGAAGTCCGCGCCCGGGACCTCACCCTGGAGAAATTCCTCGACGCGCCCACGCTCAGCGCCGCTCCGCCGCGGCCCCGCACCGACGGCGCCGTCCGAACGGTCCTGCTGACCGGGGCCACCGGCTACCTTGGACGGTTCCTCTGCCTGGAGTGGCTGGAGCGGCTGGCGTCCTCGGGCGGACGGCTGGTCTGCCTCGTCCGCGGCAGCGACGCGACCGTCGCCGCGAAACGGCTGGCGAGAGCCTTCGACAGCGGCGACGCCGCCCTGCTCAGGCGCTACCGGAAGGCGGCCGACAAGACCCTGGAGGTGCTCGCGGGGGACATCGGCGAATCGCGGCTGGGCCTGACGGAGGACACCTGGCGGGAACTGGCCGACACTGTGGACCTGATCGTCCACCCGGCAGCGCTGGTCAACCACCTGCTGCCGTACAGGGAACTGTTCGGCCCCAACGTCGTCGGCACCGCCGAAGTGATCCGGCTGGCGCTCACCGCGCGGCTGAAGCCCGTCACCTACGTATCGACCGTCGCCGTCTGCCTCGGAACCCCGGCCGAGACCGCCGACGAGGACGCCGACATCCGAACCACCAGCCCGGTACGGACCATCGGCCACGGATACGCCGACGGATACACGACCAGCAAATGGGCCGGGGAGGTCCTGCTCCGGGAGGCGCACGAGCGGTACGGTCTGCCGGTCACCGTCTTCCGGTCCGACATCGTCCTGGCACACAGCGTCTACTCCGGGCAGGTCAACGTGCCCGACGTCCTCACCCGCCTCCTGTTCAGCCTGGTCGCCACGGGGATCGCGCCCGGCTCGTTCTACCGGGCGGGGGCCCGTGCGCACTACGACGGCCTGCCGGTCGACTTCACGGCCGAGGCGGTCGTCGCACTCGGCGCACCCCCCACCGAGGGCCACCGGACCTTCAACGCGGTGAACCCGCACGACGACGGAGTCTCCCTGGACACCTTCGTCGACTGGCTCATCGAGGCCGGCCACCCGATCCGGCGCATCGATGACCACGGTGCCTGGCTGACCCGCTTCACCGCTGCGCTCCGAGCCCTGCCGGAGAAGCACCGACAGCACTCGCTGCTCCCGCTGCTCGGTGCCCACGCGGAACCTGGCGAAGGGGTCCTGGGCTCGCTGCTCCCCGCCGGGCGCTTCCACGCCGCCGTGCGGGCGGCGAAGATCGGCCCGGAGCACGACATTCCCCGGGTGTCGCCGGCCCTCATCCGCAAGTACGTCAGCGATCTGCGCGCACTCGGCCTCCTCTCCCGCCCCTGACCGGGGCGCGACCGGCTGCCGGCAGCGCCACACGTCACCACATCAGGAAGGGGAACCGCCATGGCGCACGACATCGACGACCGGGTGAATCTGTTTCTGCGGAGTCTGGAGGCGTTCGACTTCACCGCTGCCCGGACGATGTGCACCGAGGACGCCACGGTGCGGCAGAACGACGGCCGAGGCGAGCAGCCGATCGGGGAGAGCCTGGACCGGCTCAGATCCTTCACCGCGGACGCCGACTCGCTGAGCTACGACGTGCTCCGCCGGTTCCGCAACCCCGACGAGGTGCTCCAGCAGCATGTGCTCCACCTGGTCGGGAACGACGGGTCCCGCAGCGATGTCCACGCCGCGGTCTACTTCCGGTTCCAAGACGGTCTCATCGACCGGATCGAGGAGTACGTCTACGCCGAACCGGTTCTGACGCGGCCCCGGACACGGGACCCGGCGTAGTCCTCCAGCCCGGCGCAGGTCGAGGTCGCGCGGGCGAAGCTGTGTCGGGACGACGGAATCAGCGTTGTCGAGCGCAGCCGTCTGCACGAGACGAACGTCCCTGGCCATCCTGCCCCGGAGCTTTAGCTTGACTCTGTCGGGGATCTTGAGGCTTCCCGGCGGGGCAGCATGATCAACGGGCATGCTCGGCTCTGTTCGAGGACCGATGCAGTTGTCGAGGTGCCCGTTGTCGCTCCACGCCCGTTCTGGTGAGCAAGTCCCCTCTCTGACCGTGCAGATGGCGAGAGCGAGCAATCCGAACGGCACGACGGCGATGTGGGTGAGAGACCATCTGGGCGGGCTGTGGCGGGACGAGGACTTCGCCGACTGGTACTCGCGCGACGGCCGCCCGGGGCTCTCGCCCGCCCAGCTGGCCACCGTCTGTGTACTGCAGTTCCTGCTCGGTCTGTCGGACCGGCAGGCGGCCGAGGCGGTCCGCTGCCGCATCGATTTCAAGTACGCGCTGGCCATGGAACTGGACGATCCCGGCTTCCACCACAGCGTGCTGGCCGACTTCCGCGAACGTCTCACCGAGGGCGGCCGAGCCGACCGTCTCCTCGACCTCGCGCTCGCGCGCCTGAAGGAGGCCGGTCTCGTCCGCGAGCGCACCACCCAGCGCACGGACTCGACCCATGTTCTGGCCGCGGTGCGCGACCTGACCCGGCTGGAACTGGTCACCGAGGCGGTCCGCGCCGCGCTGGAAGAGCTGGCCCGCACCGCCCCGCACCTGCTGGACGGCGTGATCGACGAAGAATGGGGACGCCGCTACGGCCGCCCGGTCCGCTTGGGCAAGAACCCCACCCGTCCCAAGACCAGGATCCTTGCCACAGGCGGCGATGCCGTCCGGCTGCTGGAGCACGTCGGGGAGCACGGGACGGACCGCCTGTCCGGTCCCCGGGTCCAGGCCCTGCGGCAGATCATGGTGCAGAACTACTACCGCGACGGGGCCGGCCGCCTGCGCTGGCGCACCGCCGAGGACGGCGGCCTGCCGCCCTCGGCCGTCGCGGTCGTCTCGCCCTACGATGCGACGGCCCGCTACGCGCGCCGCGGACATGTCACCCGTTGGAAAGGGTTCGTCGCGCATCTCGCCGAGACCTGTGATCCTGACGGCGTCAACGTGATCACAGATGTGGCCACCACCGACGCCACCGGCTACGACGCGAAGGCCCTGCCCGGCATCCACACCCGGCCCCTTCACCGCGGACTGCTGCCCGCCGAGCATCTGGTCGACGGCGGCTACACCTCCCTGGTCCATCTGGAACAGGCAGCCCGCGAACACCAGGTCACGGTCACCGGACCGCTGCCGGTCAACACCACCCGTCAGAACCGCAGGAACAACGGCTTCGGCCGCGACGACTTCCACATCGACTTCGACCGCCGACAGGTCACCTGCCCGCAGGGCGAAACCAGCGCGGGATGGCACGGCCCCTACCCGACTTCCTCACCCACCGCGGCACCTCTGATCGTGGCACGGTTCACCAAGAGCCAGTGCCGTCCCTGCCCGGTCCGCACCCGCTGCACGACCACCACCGACAGCGCCCGGAGCGTGGGCTTCCCCCACGAGAACTGCGTGACTTGCAACTCCGCGTCCGTGCCGAGCAACAGACACCCGAATGGCAGGCCCGCTACGCGGTCCGCTCCGGAGTGGAAGGCACCATCAACGAGCTCGCTCACGGACACGGCATGCGCCGCTGCCGCTACAGGGGACAGCAGAAAGCCCACTTACAGCACGTGTTTACAGCCATCGCCGCGAACATCGAGCGCCTCAGCCGACGGCCGCCGACCGGAGAAGCACCTTCGTCCCGGCCGCCGACCGCCTTCCAGAACTTCCTGGACCACCATGGGATCCCCCGGCCGAGGTCTTGGCGGTCCGCCAGAGCCTGAGCAGACCACCAAGATCCCCGACAGAGTCAACTCTCGTAGGGAATCCCCTCGCCTGGTGACTACGGAGAGGCCAGGCAACGGGAAACAGGCCTTGCTACCAAGAGCGAGGGTGCCCAACAAAGGCTGTCGTCTTCGTGTGACCCGAGTGCCCGGTCACCGAAACCACAGCCACCGCACCGAAGGCCAGAGTTGCTGCCACCACTGTTGCCACCATGGCGCCGATCCGGATCTGCCTGCTCTGTCGCTTCATAATAGGGTTCTCCTGACCTCTGAAGGAATGGTGCTTCTTGATGCGCCCGCAGAAGATTACGAGGACGGTTAAATCCCGCCAGCGCTCAACCCGGCCGACGAAAAATGGCCGTCCCCCGGTCCCTCTCCGAGAGCGCGACC
Source organism: Streptomyces sp. NPDC004752 (assembly GCF_053601275.1). Classification (NCBI taxonomy): domain Bacteria; kingdom Bacillati; phylum Actinomycetota; class Actinomycetes; order Kitasatosporales; family Streptomycetaceae; genus Streptomyces; species Streptomyces sp. NPDC004752. Next base: position 52,387 of record NZ_JBSGBN010000042.1, read on the forward strand.
AGGACTGATTGCCTTATCGTTCGGTGATTATTGCTGCCCGCGACAGGCCACACCAATGCCGATTCCCAGAACCGTCATGCCGGTCGAGCATGACCGCATGACGTTATGGTTTTGCAGAGCATCGATCCCCCCGTAGTGGCGACGATCACCCTTCCGCCCCTGATATTTGTGGGTTGATCAGGCGGTTGGTCCCATTGCTCTGGGCGCTGCTGTCTACGGCGCAAGGAACGCGGCGATCTCAGACCACCACCGGTCGATGGGTTCGGCGGATTGTCGCACTCCGGGGATGGCGGATCTGCGTCCTACATGAGGAATTTCCGACTAGACTTGCTTAATTTGTCGCGGTTGACACAGATACGAGCCATACAGGGAAGGTTGTGCAGGCTCTCCTTGGTGCTCCACGCGGTCAGCAGTGTCTGTCCGGTCCTGCCTCGCTGAGCAGGGTGTTTCACATGCTCACGAACCGCCCGTAGCCGGGTGGCGGTCGGCGCCGCGTCGGCCGGTATCCGGGCGATGCTCTCGGTGAGCCAAGTCCTCGGTCACGCCGGCTCGCGGCATCCCCACGGGAGATCGTTGATCGCACCGATGACATGGAGAGGTCCATAGTGCCGCAAGGCGGTGGGGCAGAGTGCACGTTCCGTGCGATGGGCCGCCGCAGGCAGGCCGACGACAGCCAGGCAGGCCACCGCCAGAGTCATGGCGCGGGCCAGCTCCGGGCGCCGCTGGTCGGACCGGACCTGCACGGTCCGGGCGATCTCGTCGGCCACGTCGTCGAAGGCAGATCCGGGCAGCGGTCTTGGTCCGGTTGCGGCTGGAGCACCTCTCCGTGGCGCAGCTCCGCGCTGGAGGGCGTGTCGTCGGGGCGAGCGGTTCCTCTCCCAGACGTTGCAGGGTCCAGGTGGTGGAGTCGTCGCCTTGCTCGTCGGGCAGCTGCTGGCTGAGGGCGGACAGCAGTGCGGTGACGGTCGTGGCCACCGGAGGTGAGGTCGGCGCGGCGGCGAGGTCCTTCGGGGGTGGGCCGCCCGACGCCCGTGCCGGGGACGAACGGCGGGCGGGAGACGGATGCAGCGCCGGTCGTGGTGCTCCTGGGGGCGTGGCGATGTGGGCGGGGGCGGGCCACGGCGGAGGGGACGGCGGACGAGTATTCACGGCGGTGAGCGACCCGCTCGCGGCGGTGACACGAGACGGGATGTGGTCCAGCGCGGTGAGTGACCTGCTCACGGCGCTGGCCATGCCCGGTACGGACCAAGCCCGGGGAGGCAGGGCCCGGGGTTGGCCTTTACAGCGGTTCGTGAACCCAAGCTGTCGTCCGGTGCCATCGAAAAGTGTCGAAGCCACAGGGATCTCGCCTCGCCGGGGAACGTGTCTTCCTCCGTGGATTCGCAGAAGAGCAGGACCGGGGCTGCCCAGTCCCCGCATCCGGTGGATGATGGGGGGCTCGTCGCCGTTCAGCCGCTGCCAGGCGAGCAGCTGATGGACGCCGTGGGTCGGCGAAGAAGGCGAGGCGCGGGTAGTCCGGCCAGTGCAGGACCGCGAGCTGTCCGGTGATCGCGCGGGCCAAGTCCAGCCTGCTGGGTCCGTCTCCGGCGAACTCCACGGCGGTGGACCGGCGCAGCGGCATGTGGCTGACGTTCTGGTAGGCGTTGAGGACGCGGGGCAGGGAGATCACGCAAAGCGGTTCGAGGTCCTAGACCGCCTTGGTTTGCGGCGGCACGAGTTCCAGGGCGGCGCGCTGGGTACCGAGCCCGGGCCGGACGGCGGCGAAGTCGTCGTGGCTGGGCCTGCGCTCCCAGGTCCGCGGACCGGCCGCCCGGTGCCACAGGTCGTGCGGGTGGGGTGAACGATGTGCGCGGCGGCCCGCTGGGTCGCCGCGGCATGCCGGACCTGCGGGCGCACCTGATCGAGGTAGCGCAGATAGGCCCGGCGCTCGGTCAGCATCTGGGATTTGCGCTGAGTGCCGTTGTGGCCGAGCCGTCCCAGGCCCATGGCCATCATGGAGGCGCTCGTCATCCCGGACATGAGAGGGCTGCCGGTGCCGCTGTTGCCGATGGCGTACTTCAGCGTCGTCATCGTGCTGCCCAGCCCCATCGGCAGATGGGTGAGCAGCGATGTGACATCGGCGGTCGTGGGTTCACCCAGCATCGGGGGTTCGGCAAGTTCGAGGTTTCCCTGGGGCGTCTCGGGGACCGGCGACGCGCAGGCCCCGCCTGAACACCAGCTCGCTCATCTCGGTCCGGTCCCCCTCTGCTGTTCGGTACGTGCCGCGTCGACAGCCCCGTGAGGAATAGCAGACCTGCGAGCTGGCCCGGTACCGGCGGATGGGGGCGGAGCGGGCCCCGCTCAGTGTCCGTTCGGGCCTCCGGCTCCGTGGCTTCAGTCGAGGCCGGGGCCGAGCATGCGGCGGGAGAGTTCGGCGAACTGGTTCAGTTCGGGCATGGTCCGGTGCTGGGTGTAGGCCAGGGCGACCATGCGGGGGGCGACGCCTTCCAGCGTCAGGTAGGCGACGTCGTCACGGCGGTAGAAGCCGGCCATGCCGGCCGGCATGACGTAACACCCGGCTCCGGAGGCAACGCCCTCCAGGCATTCCTCGATCGTCACCGGGAACTGTCCAGTGTCCGGCTGTGGCAGGACCGGACGGTTCGGCACGCGCCCGCGCCATTCGGGGATGTCCCGCGGGTCCTGCAGCAAGGTCATGTCACGCAGGTCCTCGACATGCACCGCCTTGAGTTCCGCGAATGGATGCTCGCTGGACAGCGCGACCACACGGGACTCCGGGAAGAGAGGGACCACTTCGAACATGCCCTCCGGCAGGGGCATCCGGACGTAGCAGACGTCGACCCGCCCGTCGATCAGGAAGTCGACCTGGTCGGTGATCGTGGTGTGTACGACATCGATATCGAGTTGCGGCGCCATCCGGGCGAACTCCCGCACGATGGGGGTGACAACGATGCCTGGCATGAAGCCGATGGCGAAGCGGTTCACCTCCCGGTTCGCCATCCGCACCCGCTGCTGTACCGCCTGCGACATCGCCAGCATCGGCCGGGCGTCCTCCAGCAACTGGTGGCCCGCCCGCGTGAGAATGGTGCCTTGCCGGTCCCGCTGGAAGAGGACCAGGCCCAGGTCCTCCTCCAGCGCCCGGATCTGGCGGCTGAGCGCCGGCTGGGTCATGTAAAGGCGATTCGCCGCTCGCACGAAGCTGCACTCCTCGGCCACGGCCACGAAGTAGCGCACCCGGCGCATGTCGAGGTCCATGAGGCTCATCGTAGCCGCGGCCACGACGGCATATGCCGAAAGACTTCAGAATCGAATAGACAGGCCTGGTTGTGGTCGCCCCCGAAGATCCACCATGGGCAGACCGGGATTAGCCGGAACGGCTCCAGCCGCCAGGGGAGTTGCACGCTGAGCACGCAAGGGCAGCTGGGTGTGCGCTGGGAAACGGAAGGTGTCCATTTTGGGGTATCTGTCGTGCGTTCATCGTCAAGGAACTCAGTGCCGCACGGTCGGACGCCAGTCCATGTGAACTCCGCTGCGAAGTGCGGTTGTGCGGCAGAGAATTGGTCTGCTCGACGACACTGCGCCGTTCGTCGTCGGCTGGTGCGTGGCATGTCCGTACCGTATGTGCGCGCGACGTGGCGCGCGTCTCGGTACAAGTCGATCCCGAGACTGCTGACAAAGTCCGCGTCAGCTGGTCACTGTCGCATCGCGGTCCCATCGGAGTGGACGCGTCCAGGCCAAGGACTTCCTGCCTCAGCTGCCTCTGGCGAACTCTTCTAAACTCCCCGACGCGGTGGCCCGCCGGGTCTTCGGTCCGCTGACGAGCGACCCAGTTCAGGCAGACAGAGGCACCGCCGGTGCGCGCCAAGGGATATACCACGCCCCCCGGTGCGCACCGAAGGTGCGACGAGTTGCTGACCTGCCTCTTGTCTCGTGACGGGGACGGGATGCATTCATACATGCGTTAGACCATCCGGCATGAGCGAGACCTTTCAGAGGATCAGGTAGAGAGCGAGCAGGGTGGCGCCGGTGACCATGACGTAGACCTCGAAGACGCCGCGCAGGGCCGTTGGGGCATGGCGCAACTCCATGAAGTGCAGGCCGGCCAGGCGTACCTTGATCAGCGCGATCGCCACGACCGCGCAGCCGATCGCGGTCGACGTGCTGCCTTCGATGCCCAGCAGCCAGCTCGACAGCGTGGCCAGGACGAGTGCCGGAAAGACACATGTGTCACGCCACCAGGTAGAAGAGCGGGAAGAGGACGAGCCAGAGCAGGTCCACCATGTGCCAGTACGCGGCCGCCCCCTCGGCGACCAGCAGGTGGCCCCGGCTCAACGCCGGCCGACGGGACAGGACGATGAGGACCGTCAGCGCGCCTATCCCGATCGCCAGGTGGGCCAGATGGATACCGGTGAACACGAAGTAGTACATGAAGAAGTCGTTGCTGGTCGGTGTATGTCCGTCGTGGATCACGAGCGCGTATTCGGAGCCCTTGACGGCGGCGAACGCGAGCGCGCACAGGAGCGCCCACGGCAGTGTGCGTGTGGGTCTTCCGGATCGCAGGTGCCGCCCCGCGAGCCACGAGCGCCGAGGCGGTCAGCAGGAGCAGTGTGTTCAGGAGTCCCAGGTCTGGATGGTGGGCTTGCTGAGAAGCTCGGAACATCATCGGGTGCCGGCCGTGCAGTACCGCGATGAAGCCGAAGAACACCGAGAGCATGATCATGTCGCCGAGGAGGAAGAACCAGAGACCGGGCTCGCCGGGGATGTGGCGGTGGTGCTGGGGCGCCGGCTGCTCGGTCCGGGCCGCGGTGGCGGTCATGCCGCGGGTTCGAGGACGGCCGGGGCTCCGTCGTCGTCCAGCCGGCTCGCGGCCCGCACCATCAGGTACGTCATGGCGAGGAACCAGGCGCCGAAGGCGCCGGCTGCGACCCAGAACGAGAGGATGCCGTTCCAGGCGAAGGGGCCAGGGCCAGTCTTGAAGAAGGTCAGCAGCATGCTGGGCAGGAAGAGGAAGGCCATCCAGAAGCTCAGGTACGCGGACCAGCGGGGCAGGAGCGGCGTGGGGCGCTTGTCGGCCAGGATCGCTACTCCGACCACGGTGGCCTGCCCGATGGCCGGAAAGGCGTTCATGACCAGGGTGATCCAGGCCAGGTGTTGAGCGCCATTGTGATGTCGGGTGAGCGGTCCGGCCGGTAGGCGGTCGCGGTGAAGATCAGGACCGGTACGAAGATCGCGGCCACGTTCGCGGCACCACAGACGAGTTGTATGGCAGCCAGCGGCTCCAGCCGTGAGTCGATACGCCGGATCAGGCTCGACAGCGCTGCGACGAAGGGTGCGGTCGCCACGGCGCCGACGAGCATGACCACGAGGCCGGCACGGATCGAGTTGGCGTGGTCCAAGACCGCGGCCCAGGAGTACGCGACCCAGGCGAAGGACGCCAAGGACCGCGCCGACACCGCGGACGCCACCGCCACCGCCAAGCGCGAGGCGGCCGAGACGGCCCGGGACAAGGCCAAGGAATCGCGCGACGACGCCTGGGATGCGGAACAGAAAGCCGACGCAGCCCGCGCCATGGCCGACGCCAAGGAGGCCTACGCCCAGGCGTCGCAGTCCGAGGACAACGCCCAGGCAGCCCGGCAGGCCGCCAACGAGGCCGCCGCCGACGACGCGGAAACAGCCGCCGCCCACGCCCGCTCCGAGGCGGCGGCCAAACGCGCCCGCGCCGACGCTGACGCCGCCCAGGCCGCCAAGCTGACGGCCGACGCGGCGGTACGCACCGCCACCAGCGCGGCCGCCGACGCCATCGCCGCCTCCAAGACCACCGCCACCGCCGCCCGCGCGGCGGTGAAACTGGCCGACGAGGCCGAACAGCACGCCACGGACGCCAGGACCCAGGCCGATGCGGCCAAGGCCGAGGCGGCCACCGCCATCACCGGCGCCAACGAGGCCGCCGGACACGCCTACACCACCGCCCAGGCCGCCGTCGCCGCCGGCAACGCCGCCGCCCAGGTCGCCGACCCCGCCAACGACGCCATCCAGCTCGGCTCCCCCTACCTCACCACCGACTCCGCCGCCGGCCTCGCCGTCCTGACCGGCCAGTCCTCCAAAACGGTCGCCGAACAGCAACTCGCCGTCGCCCAGGCCCACGCCGCCCACGCCCAGCAGGCAGCCGCCCAGGCCACCAGCACCGCCAACGCCGCCACCAGCACCGCCAACGCCGCCACCGGCGACGCCAAGGCCGCCTACACCCTGGCCGCCGACGCCCGCAACAGCGCCAAGGAAGCCCTCGGCTACGCCGCCCAGGCCGCCGACTACGCCGCCCAGGCCACCCGGTCCCTGCAACGCACCATCGGCTACGACCAACAAGCCGCCCAGGACGCGACAGCCGCGGACAAAGCAGCGGGCCGGGCCGAGGGCTACGCCGCCGACGCCCGTGAATCCGCCGACACCGCCGCCCTGGACGCCGAGGCCGCCCGCAGCGCCGCGGTCGAAGCGGAGGAAGCAGCCAAGGACGCCCGTGACGCCGCCGACCACGCCGCAACCGAAGCCGCAGCCGCCGAGCAGGCCGCCAAGGACGCCCAGGCCTACGCCGAATCCGCCCAGCAAGCAGCCGAGGAAGCAGCCTGCAAGCAGGCCAATCAGCAAGTAGCGACCGGTGCCGGCACGGGCGTGGCGAACACCTTCTACGTCGTCGACAAGATCGACCCGATCGGAGACCCGCACCAGGACAACGACTGCGTCATCGACGTCGGCTTCGGCGGCTGCACCGTGCAGTTCACCCTGCACTTCAACGCCACCGTCAGCTTTTACGTGTGTACCAACCCCGACGTGCCCGCGACGGTGTCCGGCTGTCCTCAGGAGGACACGGTGTTCGTGGGAACGAACACCGTGTCCTCCTGTCGCAGCAGATCAGCCGCTACTTCACCAAGCTGGAACTGATCGAGGGCATCGCCATCATCATTGCCAAGGTGGCCTGGGACGTCCTCGCTCAGGACTTCGTGGACTGCTGGCACGGCAGCGTCGGCGGATGCGCGTGGGCGGCGTCCAACTTCCTGCCGGGCAAGAAGATCGCGGAGGCGGTCGACGCGCTCCGCGCCTTCGATGCTGCCCTGCGTACCGGCATCGGAGTCGAGGACGCCTTCAAGGCGCTGAAGAGCCTGAACGTCGACGCCGCCACGCTGGCCGACGTCGAGCGCAGCTACAACGTGTACGAGGACCTGGTGACGTCATGCCGCGTCAACAGCTTCCCGAACGGCACCCTCGTCCTGATGGCCGACGGCACCACCAAGAACATCGCCGACATCCGGCCAGGTGACCTCGTCGCGGCCGGAGACGGCGACAACGAGGCCGGGGCCCAGCCCGTCACACGCACCTTCCACCACGACACCGACCACCTGGCAGACATCAGGCTGGACAACGGGGAACAGGTGTCCACCACAGTGGGCCACCGCTTCTACGTGGTCGGACGCGGCTGGACACTCGCCGCGGACCTGCAAGCCGGTTACCTGCTGCGTGCGCAGGACGGAACGACGCAGGCCGTGGTCGTCCTGAACGACCGGGACGGCCTCGCCGGCCAGCAGGTCTACGATCTGAGCATCGGCGGTCCGCACACCTTCTACGTGCTCGCCGGATCCACCCCTGTACTGGTCCACAACTGCAACGACTTGGTCGCCGACAACGCAGCGTTCCCCGGACTCGCACACGTCCTGGACGAGCACGTGAACGTCACCCGGGCGCGGGCGCTGGAACTCGCGGCGGACAAGGGAATCAACGGCGTGTTCACCGACCTTCAGACAGCGCAGCAGGTCGTGGACTACGCGCTGGCGAACAAGGCGGGTGAGATTACCAAGTGGCTGCGGACCAAGGATGTGGGCCAGCAGAAAGTTCTGACGGGCACGTTCGGAGCCGCCAATCCCCTGGGCTGGGTCGCTCACGCAGACGGCAGCATCGCTGACGCCAAAAACAGCTACACGGTCATCCTCAAGCGCGCAAAAGGACACAGATATGGCTACTACGTCTGTACCGCGTATCCGTCGTGATGGAGGCGGGGCATGACAGGCCGGTCCAGCGAGTTCATGTTCGGGATTCCCTGGGTGGCGAGCTTCTTCCACCAGGACTGGTCGTCGGAGGCGGCGACACCGGCCCTGGTAATCGCCGGCCAGTTCACCGAGGATCTGGCTCCCGTGCACGTGGCGCTCGTACGCCGCGACGCTCAACGGCTACTGGGCGGACTCAGTAGTGACCAGAACACTGCACTCTGGAAAGGCTGTGCCGAAACCGGCCCGTACTTCTTCCGTCCGGGCCGTATGTCGGACGGTGCGCAGTGGATGCGGCAGGTACTCGACGTGTGCGACACCTGGCTGTCAGAGCAGTCGGGGCAGGCACACTTGCGGGAAGGAGATCTCTACGACGGTCTGGAACTCGCCGATCGCGTGCTGGCGGCGATCCGCGAGCATCGGCCGTACCTCTCCTCGGACGTCGGCGACGCTTTGGAAGAAGCAGTCGGCTCGTGTACCCCCGAGCTGGCGTTCCGGCTCCTGCTGTGCGCGCTGCCGAATGCGTCACGGTCACCGCGCTACTTCAGTATCACGAACGAGCAGTACCTCTCGCTGGTGCAGTTGGCAACGGCATTCGACTACGGCGAATACGTTCTGAGCGGCCTGGAGACGGTGACCGGCGGCTGACCAAGTACGTCGTGCACCCATGACGGGGCCGGCGGTTCGTGGTCTGCTCCCTCCACGACCGCCGGCACCGACGGTGATGAGGACGCCCCGGCCTATTGCGTGACGGCCGCCGATGCCAGCCTTGCCACCGTCCTGCGCGTCCTGAGCCGTCTCACCCGCACCACACCGCGCAGGCACACCCCGACCGCGCAGGCCGTCATCGAATTCGTGGCAACCGCCGTCGCCATCGGCTACGACCGTCATCCGGACCTTGAGATCCCCTTGCCCGGAACGCAGTTCGCCGAGCGGCTGGGCGTCATCGTCGCCGAGGCGTCCAGCACCCGCGAGCACACCGGCACCGTGAAGCAGCAGGCAGCGCCCGCCGGGCAACTGCCCAGCCGGCTTCTCCCGTACAACGCCGGCAAGCGCGTACCCGCCAAGACAACGGCACGGGGCCCGGAGCATCTGCTGGTAGAGGTCACCGCCGCCCACCACGAACCCGCATCCGCACACACGTTCTTCAAAAGAGCAGCAGCCGTCTGCTGGAAAACCGCCACCGCCGCCGACAACACGGGCGAACGCGGCACCCGCATCGCCTACCACCTGCGCCGCTTCGCCCGGAAGTACGGTCCCGCTCCCTCCGGATTCGGGAAGACCAGAGGCGCAGCACCGTCCGGCGTCGTTCAGGAATACTTCCACAGATAGCCGACCGTAAGCTGACCGCCGTCACGGGGCCGGCCAGCGGCCGCCGGGGTATGCGCCGCGCTGAGCGGCGGATCCGTCCACGACCTGCGCCCTTGCGGCCCCCGAAGACGCGACGCACCGTGCCTCTACGGCGTCGGCACAGGCAGCAGCTGATACGGAACGCGACGGACACGGTGGAACTCCCAACCACCCTGCGCTCCGGACGTGCTCAACCTGACAGCCGGCCCCCAGTTCTGCGCCGTCGCCATGCCGCGCACAGTGCCCGGGGTCAGTGGGCGTGCACCACGCGGCGCAACATCCGGCTGCAACAACCCCTGTCCCGTCTCAAACGATCACGTCCGGGGCCGCGGCCGTGACCTGCGCCGACCAGATCAGTTGAGACAGAGTCAGTCAGCCTGTGAGTCTGGTCCGGGAGCCGCGAATGCGCCGCGTGCGCTCCGCTGCTGACCAGAGCATCTCAACCGGCATAGCCCGGCAGGACCAGATCACCACCGGCGAGTTCAAGCGCGCCTTCAACGACGACGCACGTCCCGCATGCCAGGCAGCGCACCAGGTGCTCGGTCTCGACGCCGAGGGTGCACCACAGCCTCGGCCTGGTGGCGGCGCCACCGGGTTGCACGCCTGGGAGCAGAACCGCTTGTCGCTGCGGGACGTCACCGGCAGCGGCTCGGAACAGAAGATGTACACGCAGTGGCGCACCCGCCCGGCCAGGCATCCACCGTACGTCCGCCAGCTTCCGGCCGACCGGCCGGAAGCCGGCGGGAATGCCAGGGACCTGGACACCAACAAAGAACACACCACTGAGATGGCTCCGATCCGAATCCGAGTCCGTCCATCTTTGCCCCGCTCTACGGTGAAGTGAAATAAAGAGACTCATAATGGGTCCCGGCGGCACAAACCGGTCACCGGTGGAAAGGTCTCCGTTACGGATTTCGAATGGCTGAAGGCAGAGGATCTGCGGTGAATAATTTCCTCACCCGCGTCGACACCCTGACGACCCGGCCGCTCAGCCTGGTCGGTGTGTCCGGAACCAGAGCGCTCCTCGGGTTCGTCGGCTTCATGTTCTACGCCAGCGAGTACAGCGACCGCCGGTACATGTTCGGTCCCGATGGCGTCCTCACCTGGCAGGTCTTCGTCGACCAAGTCCACGATTCGGGCACGCTCAGCCTGTACACGGTCAGCGATTCGACGGTGTGGTTCGAAATAATCTTCCATCTAGGAATGCTCGCGGCGCTGGCCGTCACCCTCGGGATCGGCGGACGCCTCGTCCTCTTTCTCCACTGGATATTCCTCTGGTCGATCTACCAGCGTCAGGTGGCGGTCCTGGACGGCGGGGACAACCTCGCCTACGTCGTCATTCCGATGCTCCTGCTCACCCGCTGCTACAGCCGCTTCTCGATCTCCACCGGCCTGGGGCGCGCCATCGGATCACGAGTACCCGACGTACTCCGAGCCGTGGCCACCCCTCTCCACAACCTCGGCGTCCTCTCCATCGCCCTGCAGATGTGCCTGGTCTACGTGACGAGCGGTCTGTACAAGGTGCAGGGGAGGCTCTGGCAGGACGGCACGGCGCTCTTCTACGTCTGCGGGTTCCTGAGTTCACTCTTCCCGGCGTGTCCGAGATCGTCTACAGCAACGATTTCCTGGTCTTCGCCGGGACCTACGCGACGGTCGTCTTCCTGGTGTACTTCCCCCTGGGCATCCTCGTGCCGAGCCTGCGCCCCTGGGCTGCGGTCACATCGATCGGGTTTCATATCTCGATCGCGGTTTTCATGGGCCTGACGGGTTTCGCCCTGACCATGGTGGCCTGCGACCTCATCTTTCTGAGCCGTGGCATGACCGAGGCCCTGGCCTGGGCCGCGCGGTTCGGTTCGTTCTTGGCAGGCCACGCCAGAGCCAAGCTGGGGTGGCCGAAAGAGGACACCGCACCCGTACCACTGACAGAGAATGCAGGTTGACCACGCAGGGAGACAACCGATCGAGGTCACGATGGCAGCGCAGAAGCATCTTTCGCAGCGTTTTGTCCACCGGCAGGGCGGGGCCATGGTGGGTCTCTTCTGGATCGACCCTGAGACCGTCTACCTGGGTGCCCCGCCCAGTACGACGCCTTCGGCCGTCAGTCTCGCCCCCGACGGTCTCACCGCGGTCGGGCCGCATGCCAGTTCCTGGCCCTGGCAACACCTCACCACAGTGGCGGTCGAGGACGTCCCCGCCAGAACGACAAAGGGCCGATCGTTGGCGAGAGCCTTCGAAGTTGTCTTCGGACCACAGAGCCCCACCGAGATGACTGTCCGGGTGGAGACTACGGACGGATTACGGTTTGGCATTCCCGTGCACTCAGCCGCCGCGTCCGCGTACGCCGACCGTGAAGTGGACTTGTCGCAACGCCTCTTGGAGCACTTCCTTCAAGGAAAGGCGTCCCCAGCCATGCTTACGGACTGGCTGAAGAGTTCTCCCAGATCGCGTACCCCGCGCCCGGCCGAACGAGAGGCCCTGTTGCAGCACTGGATGGAGAACCCGTGACCCACCCCGACGTCAGGCCATCGTCCTCGGCACCCCCGTCATCACCCGTCCTTGCCTACGACGGGGACTGCGGTTTCTGCCAGACAGCCATCGACCGGATCCGGGCCCTCGCCGCACCGGCCCTGGAAGCGGTGCCATGGCAGTTCCTGCCCACCGAGTCGACCTCGCCGTACTTCGAACGTCTGGACCGTGAGGTACTGCTGCTACGTGACGGCTCCGTACTCGCGGGCGGAGCGGACGCCTTGGCCCGCTACGTGACCACCTCGCCGTCGCCTGCATACCGCGCGCTCGCGGCCTTGGTCCGCCTCCCTGGCATCCGCGCCTGCGCCCGCATGATGTACCGATGGGTATCGCGCAACCGCCATCGTCTGCCCGGTGGCACGCCCGCGTGTGCGGTGCCACCGCGGGCCGTATGAAGCTCGGGGTGCGGCGTGTCCCGACCTGCGTGTTGAGCGACACAGTCCCACCGACCCTCAGCGACGGCCACGCTGTCGACCGCCTCGTCCAGATCGGCTCGCTCACCAAGGTCGTCACAGGCACGGCGATGACCCGCATGGCCGCGTCCGGGGTGCTGGCGCTCGACGATCCTGTCGAACGATGGCTCCCCACAGCGCCCAGGACAGGCATCACGCTCCTACATCTGGCTCGGCACACTTCGGGCCTACCCCGTCTGCCACCCGGTCGCCTCCCCCGCCGAGACCCGTACACGGCGTTCGACCGCCCCGCGCTGGACCGGCTGCTGCCCCGGCTGGACACACTCGTCACGCGGCCCCCCGGCCAACTGGAGGAATACTCCAACTTCGGCTACGCCGTGCTCGGCGCGACCCTGACCGCTGCTTCCGGGACAACGTACGAGGAGTTGGTAACCGAGTACGTCCTGCGGCCGCTCGACATCACGGAGATAACCGCTAGCCCCGATCCCGCCCAGCGCCTGCTGGCTCCCGGGCTCCTCGGCCCGCCCCGCAGGCCGTGGTCGATGGATGGCGCGATCCTTCCGGCGGGAGGTTTGTGGGCCACTCCGCGTGCGGCAGCCGACTTGGTGGTACGGCTTCTGGTGGAGCGTCGGCTGGGGGATCCCGCGCCGAGTTGGCAGACATCCGGACCCTTGCGTTGGCACAACGGGGCGACACGCCACGCCTCGCTCTTCGCTGGAGCAATGGACGACGGCCGTTGGGTGCTGATTCACCGCCTCAACGCGATACCGGAAGACACAGACCGTGCGGGTATCAAGGCCCTCAAGGAGAGCCGGACTGCTCCGTAGCCAGGAACTGCAAGAGCCTTTGAGTACCTGAACGGAAAATTCCCTAGGTTCCGGGCATGCTGGTGCGTTCTTTGGCCTTGGCCGGGTGAGTGGGATGGTCAGGCTGCGGGGGTGAGGGTGACGTCGTGTCCGAGCGCGTTGAGTTGGCGTACGAGGTCCCGGGTCCGGCGGCCGGGGTCCACCAGCCGTTGGTGGAAGTCGGATCCGAGTTCGTGGAAGTCGGTATTCGGGTCGTCGATCAGGTGCCAGACAATGACGAGGATCGAGCGGGCGACAGCGACAAGGGCCCGTCTACGGCCGCGGCGTTTAACGATGCGCTTATAGCGGGCGCCGAGGAAGGTGTTGCTGCGGGAGGCCGACAGTGCTGCTTCGCCGAGTGCGCCTTTGAGCCACGGGTTGCCTTTGCCGGTGGGTCCCGCGGTGTTCTTGCCGCCGGACTGGATCGTCCGCGGGGCGAGCTTGGCCCAGGCCGACAAGTGGTCGGCAGTGGGGAAGACGCCCATGTCGCAGCCGAGCTCGGCCAGCAGGACCTGTGCGGTTCCGGGGCCGACTCCTGGGATGGCGTCCAGGCGGGCCAGTAGTGCCGGACCGGGGCGGGAGGCAGGGCCCGTCGGGTCGGGAAGGTCCTCGATGGCCGAGGTGATCCGGGCGGTCAGCCGGTCGATCTGCGCCGTGAGGTGGTCGATGCTGTCCAGCAGGGTCTGGCAGAGGAAACTGTGGTGATCGTCGAACTGGCCGGTCAGGGCCTCGACGAGAACGGTCTTCTTTCGGACCAGGTTGCCTCGGGCGAGGTCGGCGAGAGCCCTGGGACTGCGTTCCCCGGCGATCAGGGCTGCGAGCATGGCCCGTCCGGACGCACCGAAGAGATCGGTGATCACGCTGGTCAGCTTGATCTGCGAGTCCTCCAGCACCTTCTCGACGCGCTGCTTGTGACGGGTCCGCTCTTGATAGAGCACCGTCCTCATCCGGGTGAGGTCCCGCAGCTGCCGCACCGGTTTCGGCGGCACGAACGAGGGCCGGAGCATCCCGCGCTCGGCGAGCTTGGCCAGCCAGACCGCATCCAGCTTGTCCGTCTTCGGCCGGCCTGGGACGTTCTTCACGTCGCGCGCGTTAACCAGCCAACACTCCAGACCGCGGGCCTCCAGCAGGAAGACGAACGGCTTCCAGTAGGAACCGGTCGCTTCCATGACCACACGGGTCACGCCCTGGCACGTCAGCCGGTCCGCCAGCTCAAGGATCGCGTTTGGCCGGGCTGCGCCGACCCGCGTGATGGCACACTCGTGGAGGTGCAACGACAGACCCGTCGTCCACGCACCCGGAAGGGGGTTCATGCCCAACATCTTCAAGCGGTCCAGGAATCGCCCGCTCCAGTACTACGTCTACAACTCGCAGACCAAGCTGGAGATCATGATCCCGCAGATTCCAGCGCGGCGCTTGCGTTCTCTGGAAGCGGAGATCAAGATCAACGTCGCCGCTTTTGCCGCAGGTGTCAAGAAGTCCGCCTCCGCCCCCTCCCCGGAACTTGCCGCCAAAGCCGGAGTCCTCAGTGACTATCTGGAGAAGCAGAGAGGCTGGGTGGGAACCCTGGCCGATCCCGGGCGCTACGTGAAGGGCGTCGCTTCGTTGCAGTACGGCGTGATGCAGGACTACGCCGCCAAGCTGGCCTTCTTTGGTGGAGTAGTTGGCGGGGTGAAGCTCGCTCTGATCGGATCTCCTGCCAGTCTCATCGGTGCCGCTGCCGACACAGCCGCGAACCACAGCCTCGACTACTACGTACTCAAGTTCTTGCGCCAGCAGGCCGAGAACGCCCGAGGAAGCGGTGACGGAGCATCATATGAGGCGGCGGTCGACGGGGCACTGAACGCAGGTGTGTTGCCACCGACTCGTCTCCGACTGGAATTCCTCGCCAAGCCCCTCTTCCACAACGACAGGGTGCTTGTCGCCACACCGATCTACGTCGCCCTCGCCGACCAGGGAGGAGATTGACGGCATGCCCGCGTTACGCGGCCCTCTGCCAGCCAAGCCATATCACTTCCCCGACGTGGATCTGTTGCACCAACGGCGACACCTGCTCCACATCACCGGCGGACACCTACACACCCGGATCACCCGGACCGGCGGATCCACCCGCGACGCCCCCGACACGACTCCCGCCCGCCGCGTCGTCAAAGAGAGCATCTGCCGTTACCTGACCCACACTGCGGGCACAGTCACCGCCACGAAGCTGGCCACTCAGCCGGAGGAACGTGGAGCCGGCATGCCACCGGAAATCACACAAGGTCACCAAGAGGCTCACGAGGCCGGGAACTGGCGACAGTTGAATAGGCGAGCTCGCGCGCCATGAGGCGTTGTTCGATTGTGTGGAGGTGAAAGACCTACACCCTGGCCCTGTCGCAGCAGGGTCGTGAAGCTGAGGACAGCCTGATC
>NZ_JBSGBN010000043.1:0-21225 GCF_053601275.1 Streptomyces sp. NPDC004752
GCCGGTGGCTCCCGGGGCCGACGGTACGGCCGGGGCGCCCGCGCGGGGGGCCGCGCGGCCCGTCGACGGCCCCGTGCCTGTGATCTCCCCCTTGGTCCGTCGGCTCGCTCGGGACAACGATGTGGATCTGCGGCAGTTGACCGGCTCTGGCCCCGACGGGCTGATCCTGCGCGCGGACGTCGAGCGGGCGCTCCGGGCCGCCGCGACGGGCGGCGGACGCACCGCGGTCGGGCCGGCGGCCGTGACCGCCGCGACACCGGTCGAGCCGACCCCCACGCCCGCCACCGAGCCGGCCGCCGCACCGGTCGGGCCAGTCGCCAAGCCGGCCGCCGCACCGGTCGGGCCAGTCGCCAAGCCGGCCGCCGCACCGGTCGCCGAGTCCACCCTCACGCCCGCCGCCGAGCCGACCTCCACGCCCGCCGCCGAGCCGGCTGCCGAACCGCCCCCCACGCCCGCCCCCGCGTGGGCCCCAGCCCCACTCGCTTCGCCAGCCCAACCGGCCCCCGCACCGGCCCCCGCGTCGGCCGCCGCGGTCACCCGTATCCCCCTGAAGGGAGTCCGCGGTGCCGTCGCCGACAAGCTCTCCCGCAGCCGCCGGGAGATCCCGGACGCGACCTGCTGGGTGGACGCCGACGCGACCGAACTCCTGGCCGCGCGGGCGGCGATGAACGCGGCGGGCGGGCCGAAGATCTCCCTCCTCGCGCTCCTCGCCCGGATCTGCACCGCCGCCCTGGCCCGGTTCCCCGAGCTGAACTCCACCGTCGACACCGAGGCCCGGGAGATCGTCCGGCTCGACCACGTCCACCTCGGGTTCGCCACACAGACCGAGCGCGGACTGGTCGTGCCCGTCGTACGCGATGCGCACGAACGGGACGCCGAGGCGCTGACCGCGGAGTTCGCCCGGCTGACCGAGGCCGCCCGGTCCGGCACGCTGACCCCCGCGGAACTCACCGGCGGCACCTTCACGTTGAACAACTACGGAGTGTTCGGCGTCGACGGCTCCACGCCGATCATCAACCACCCCGAGGCCGCCATGCTCGGCGTCGGCCGGATCGCCGCCAAACCCTGGGTGCATCAGGGCGAGCTGGCCGTCCGGCAGGTCGTCCAGCTCTCGCTCACCTTCGACCACCGGGTCTGCGACGGCGGCACCGCGGGCGGCTTCCTGCGCCAGGTGGCGGACTGCGTCGAACAGCCGGCGGTGCTGCTGCGGACGCTATGACCGGGCGGACGGCCACCGGACGCACCCCGCGCGGGCGCTGCCCGTGGATCACGCGCACCCCGCGCGGGCGCTGCCCGTGGATCACGCCCACCCCGCATCGGTTCCCTGTGATCAGCCCGGCACGCATACTCGGGGGGTGACCGAGAACGCCCCCGCCGCCGGGACGACCGAGCCGTACGACGCCGTCGTCCTGGCCGGTGGTGCCGCCCGGCGGCTCGGCGGGGTCGACAAACCCGGCCTGCGGGTCGGCGGGCGTCCGCTGCTCGACCGGGTGCTCGCCGCCTGCGCCACGGCCCGTACGACTGTTGTCGTGGCTGATCCCCGCGCCACCGCACGCCCCGTGCGCTGGGCGCGCGAGGAGCCCCCGGGAGCCGGGCCGGTTGCCGCGCTCGACGCCGGGCTGCGGCACACCGACGCGCGGTACGCGGTCGTTCTCTCCGCCGACCTTCCCTTCCTCGAAGCGGCCACGGTGAGCGGGCTGCTGACGGCCCTTAGCACCACCGGCGCCGAGGCCGCGCTGCTCACCGACGCGGACGGCCGTGACCAGCCGCTCGTGGCCGCGTACCGCACGGCCGCGCTGCGCCGCGAACTGACGGCGCTCGGCGACGCCCACGGCGGTCTCGCCGGGCTGCCGCTGCGCCGGCTCACCGGCGCGCTCGACCTCACCCGCGTCCCGGATCCGCTCGCGTCCTTCGACTGCGACACCTGGGACGACATCGCCACGGCCAGGGCACGGATCAGGGAGCATGGGCACGTGTTGGATGAATGGATCTCCGCAGTCAAGGACGAGCTGGGCATCGACCTGGACGTCGACACCGGCGTCCTGCTCGACCTCGCCCGCGACGCCGCCCACGGGGTGGCCCGCCCCGCCGCCCCGCTGACCACCTTCCTCGTCGGCTACGCCGCCGCGCAGGGCAAGGGCGGGCCCGAAGCGGTCACCGAGGCCGCCCGCAAGGCCGCCGCGCTGGCGCTGCGCTGGGAGGATGAGAACGACGACCGGACCGGGGCCCCGGGCCCCGCGGACCGGCCCGATCCGGGCCCGGACGCCGGATGACCGCCCGCGGCATCCGGGCCGACGGGCCCGCCTGGGACATCGACGACCTCGACGTCGAGGAGGCGCTCGCCCTCGTGAGGGAGCACAGGCCACTCAGAGAGCCCGGCGACGACCGCGGCTCCACCCCCGCAGGCCAGGCGTCCGCGCCCGCCCCGGCGGACGAGCACCGGGCCACCCCCTGGCCCCGGGCCCGGGAGATCGCCGCCCGCGCGGCCCGTTCCGGGGCCCGCCGTGCCCCGGTCGGCGTGCCGCTCGCCGATGCCCTCGGCCTGGTCCTCGCCGCCCCCCTCGACGCGCTCACCGACCTCCCCTCCTTCGACACCTCCGCGATGGACGGCTGGGCGGTCGCCGGGCCCGGCCCCTGGTCCGTCCGGGACGAGGGCGTCCTGGCCGGCCAGACACAGCCCGAGCCGCTGACGGACGGCGAGGCGGTGCCCATCGCGACCGGTGCTCGCGTCCCGGCCGACACGACCGCGGTCCTGCGCTCCGAGCACGGCCGCACGGACCCCAAGGGCCGGCTGTACGCCGGACGCGAGGTCGGGCACGGTCAGGACATCCGCCCGCGCGGGCAGGAGTGCCGCACCGGTGACCAGTTGCTGCCCGTCGGCGCCCTGGTCACCCCCGCGGTCCTGGGGCTGGCGGCCGCCGCCGGATACGACACCGTCACCGTCGTCCCCCGCCCCCGCGTCGAAGTGTTCGTCCTCGGCGACGAGTTGCTCACCAAGGGGCTGCCGCACGACGGTCTGATCCGTGACGCGCTCGGCCCGATGCTGCCGTCCTGGCTGCGCGCGCTAGGCGCCGAGGTCATCGCGCTGCGGCGGCTGGGGGACGACGCCACGGCACTCCGCAAGGCCATCACCCTGTCCGACGCGGACCTCGTCGTCACCACCGGAGGCACCGCGGCCGGACCGGTCGACCATGTCCACCCCACCCTGGACCGCATCGGCGCCGAACTCCTCGTCGACGGGGTCAAGGTGCGCCCCGGCCACCCCATGCTGCTGGCCCGCACCAAGGAGAACCAGCACCTCGTCGGCCTCCCCGGAAACCCCCTCGCGGCCGTCTCCGGCCTGCTCACACTCGCCGAGCCTTTGCTGCGTACCCTCGCCGTCCACCCCGCCCCCGAGCCATATGCGCTGCCCCTGTGGGAGGCGGTGCAGGGGCATCCGTACGACACCCGGCTGGTTCCTGTCGCCGTGCGCGGTGACCGTGCCGTGCCACTGCACTACAACGGTCCGGCGATGCTGCGGGGTATCGCCGCCGCCGACGCGCTGGCGGTCGTGCCGCCGGGCGGGGCGCGGCAGGACCAGGAGTCGGAGCTGCTTGACCTGCCGTGGGCGTCCGCCGGGATCGGGGTGTGTTTCACGTGAAACTTCCCGGCCACGACGCCATAGCCCGCCAGGCAGACGAGCACCTGGTCACCCATCGGGTGAAACTCCCTAGGAAGGTGGTCGAGCGCCCGATCCGCCAGGTCGTCAAGCGGCCGGTGATGGCCCTGATGGTGCTGGTCGCGACCGCACTGATCGTCTATGCCGACCACGACGGCTACACCGACAACTCGGACGGCACCGTCGACCTCCTCGACGCCTTCTACTACGCCACGGTCACCCTCTCCACCACCGGTTACGGTGACATCACCCCGGTCAGTGACGGCGCCCGGCTGACCAATATCCTCGTCATCACCCCGCTGCGCGTCCTGTTCCTGATCATCCTGGTCGGCACCACGCTTGAGGTCCTCACCGAACGAACCCGGGAGGAGTGGCGTTTGAATCGCTGGAGTCAACACTTTCCCGGATGTGCCACAGAGCTTCAGCTCACGTAGGTCGACCGGCGGCTGATGGTGATGAGCCGGTCCCCGAGCTTGAGGTTCCCGAGCTGAGGATCGGTGTAGTCCAGCAGTTTCTTGTCGCGTACGACTGCCACGATAAGATCGGCGCACTCTCGGGGTGACTGCCCGACCTCATCCTGTGAAACTCGGCGTTCGCTGAGGCCCAACCCGTTGCCCTGAGCCATCAGGTCTTCAAGGGTTTGAGCCGAAGCGGGGCTGACCACCGAGACTCCGAGCAATCGGCCTGCGGAACCGGAACTTGTGATCACGGCGTCCGCGCCGCTCTGCTTCAGCAGCGGGACGTTCTCCTCTTCTCGGACAGCCGCAATGATCGTGGCGCGCTTGGTGAGCTGACGCGCGGTGAGAGTGATGAGGGTTGCTGTCGCGTCGGCGTTCGGGGCGATGATGACTCGGGAAGCGTTCTGCACCTCAGCCTTGCGCAGCGTCTCCGACCGAGTCGCGTCCCCGACAACCGCAACCAAGCCGTCGTCGCTGGCCGTTCGTGCTGTCTCGTGCTGAGGGTCAACGACGACGATCTTCTCCCTGCTGACACCCTGGCCCAAAAGCGTCTCGATGGCTTTGCGGCCCTTGGTGCCGTAGCCGATGACCACGACGTGATCACGAATCTTCGAGCGCCATCGATGGATCCGCACCTCCTGCCGGGTGCGCTCGGTGAGGACCTCCAGCGTGGTGCCGACCAGGATGATCAGGAAGAGCACGCGCAGCGGCGTGATGACGAAGATATTGGTCAGCCGGGCACCGTCGCTGACCGGGGTGATGTCGCCGTATCCGGTGGTGGAGAGGGTGACGGTCGCGTAGTACGCGGCGTCGAGGAAACTGACAGGGCCGTCGGAGTTGTCGTTGTATCCGTCACGGTCGAACCAGACGACAAACGTTGTGAGGGCCAGGACCAGCAGCGCCAGGGCAAGGCGACGCAGCACCTGCCGGAGAGGCGGCGCGGGGCTCTCGACAGGCATGGTGATGGAACGGCTGGCCTCGGTTTCATCCCGAGCTTCTGATCTTGTTCGGTGCCAGAGCGAACGGAGAATTGAGCGCCTTGCAGCCGTTGGCTGTCGCTCGTTCCTGTCCTGCATGGTCAGCCCTCTGCTGCGTCATCGGGTGAGTCGACACCATGATCCCGGATCGCGTCGCATCCGTCGTCGACGTGGCTGACCTTCTTCCCCGGGCATAGCTGGGGCCCATTCGAGTTGATCTTCAGATCGAGGAAGATCAGCCAAAGCATCACAGAGCGCTTCGGTGGTTGAGTGGCCGACGGAGCGTGGCCCGAGGAGATCGGGCCAGCGGGAACACCGGGTGCACCTGCTGATCGGTGACCGCGTGCGTGTTTCGGTACGAGGAGCAGCCAAGAAGTTGGAGTCAATGCTCTGTCGGCGTCGCTTGCCTGATCACTTGTAAGCCCGGCGAGTCAATGATGACCCAGGCGTTAGAAGCCATCCGCATTCCGAATGTGGTCTCTGGGTTTCCGCTGGTCGGGCATGAACTTCTGCTGGTGGCGGGAGAGTTCGGACGTTCGTCTGCTCGCTTCACGTTCGTGGAGGTGGCTGATGCCGTCGGTGCTCGGTCTGGTGGAGGCCCGGGAGGAGAAGGTCCGTGCGGAGGTTGCCCGGCTGCGCGAGGAGGCCGAGCGGGTCACGGCTGTTCTCAGCGCGGCGGAAGTGCAGCTGGAGCGGTTCGGGCAGGCTCGCGTGACCGTTACCGAGGTGCCGGCCGGGCCGGACGCCGATACGACGACGCAGGCCAGGGCGGCCGCGGTGCCGGGGGCGACGGTGCCGCACCGCGCCGAAGGCATCAGCGCGGAGGCGCTCGCGCCGGAGTACCAGCGGATCCTGGCGGTCCTGGCGGCGCTGGAGGCCGAGGGCGGGGTGCGGGCGAAGCCGGTCGCTCTCGCTCTGGGCGAGAGGGTGGTTCCGGCCCGGGTGGAAGGGGTGCGTTCGCGTCTGAAGCGGCTGGTCGTGCGGGGCTGGGCCGCCGAGGTGGAGCCGGGGCTGTTCACCGTCGGCTGGGAGCGGGTGCCGGTGGCCGCGTGAGGAAGGCGTCGCGGCGGCGCCCGGCCAGGCGGGCGTTCATCAGCATGGTCATGGACCACAGCACCATGGCCTCGTGCATCTCGGGCAGCGTCTCGACGTCGCGCACCAGCCGACGCGAGCGGACCAGCCGGCTCAGCGTTCTCTCCGCCGCCCACCTCCGCGGCAGCACCACGAACCCCGTGGTGTCCTCGGAGCGTTTGACGATCTCGAGGGTGAGCTTGAGCTTGAGCTTCTCGGTGGTCCAGTCGACGTCCAGCCGCTCGCCGTTCGGTGCCATGCCTCGTTTGAGGTCTTCCAATGCGCCCTCGAAGACGGGCCGGATCACGCGGTAACCGATCTCACCGTTGGGCAGACGGACGCGCTTGCGCTTCCACGCGCTCGTATCCGGCTCCTCGTACGTGTAGGCGTACCGACCTCCCCGTGAATCGACGAAGGTCCGGTTGTCCTTCTCCTGCTCGTTGCGACTCCTGATGTCCCGCCCGGTCATCGGGCGGAACGCGGACTTGGCGTCCGTGGCACCGGTAGCGTCGTTCCCACTGGTAGCGGGACTCTCGTCGACCTCGAAGGACAGCCGGACCAGACCGGCCCGGTTCTGTCCCTCCAAGTCACCCCAACGGGCACGCTGCACAAGGTCGTTGTCCATGCCCGGGAGGGTACTTTCGGGAAAGCGCTGGAGGGCCACGTTGCGTGACCATACCGTCGTGATCGGCTTTGGTACGAAGGGGCGGTCGGCGATCCAGACCGTTTGTGCGACCGGACTGAAGAAAGAGCAGGTCGTCGTGGTCGACCCCAGTTCCAAGGCGGTCGACGCGGCGACCGCCGAGGGGTATGTGGGGATAGTCGGCGACGCCACGCGCAGTGATGTACTCAAGCGGGCCGAGGTGCACAAGGCCCGGCAGATCATCATCGCCCCGCAGCGCGACGACACGTCCGTGCTCGTCACGCTGACCGCCCGGCAGCTCAACCGTGGTGCGAAGATCGTGGCCGCGGTGCGCGAGGAGGAGAACGCGCCGCTGCTCAGGCAGTCCGGCGCGGACGCCGTCATCACCAGCGCCAGTGCGGCCGGCCGCCTGCTCGGCCTGTCCGTGCTCAGCCCGGCCGCGGGCATGGTCATGGAGGACCTGATCCAGCAGGGCAGCGGGCTCGACCTCGTGGAACGCCCGGTGGTCAAGGCCGAGGTCGGCAAGAGCCCGCGGCAGACGGACGACCTGGTGGTGAGCGTCGTCCGCGGGCACCGGGTGCTCGGCTACGACGATCCGTCCGTCGGATCCCTCCAGTTGACCGACCGTCTGATCACGATCGTACGGGCGACGCCGGGAGCGCAGGTCACCTCCGACATCCGCCCGATGCCCCGAGCCTGAACCCGGTCTCGGCCGGGCGGACCTAACGCCGGTTGTACAGCCGCATCGTGATCGGGCCGAAGACCAGCAGGAACAGACCCGACCAGCCCAGCGTCGAGGCGATCTCGGCGGCCGGCCAGTCACCGGACATCAACTTCCGCACCCCGGACGACAGATGGGTGACCGGGCTGTTGTTGACGAACGCCTGCAGCCAGCCCGGCATCGTCTTCGGGTCGACGAAGACGTTGGACAGGAAGGTGAGCGGGAAGATCACCATCATGCTGACTCCCATCACCGACTTCTCGGTGCGCAGCATCAGCCCGAACATCGTCCAGATCCACGAGAACGCGAACGAGAAGACCAGCAGCAGCGCGATCCCGGCGATGACGCCCGGCGCGCCGCCGTCCGGGCGGTAGCCGAGGATCAGGCCGACGGTGAGCATCACCAGTGAGGCGATCGTGTAGCGCAGGGCGTCGCCGAGCAGATAGCCGACCATCGTCGCCGGCCGCCACACCGGCAGGGTGCGGAACCGGTCGAACACGCCCTTCTCGATGTCCGTGTTCACCGAGACACCGGTGTACATCGTGATCATCACGACCGACATCACCATGATGCCCGGCAGCAGAAACTGCACGTACTCCCGTGTCGAACCGGCCAGCGCACCACCGAAGAGGTAGGTGAACATCAGCAGGTTCATGATCGGGAAGGCGGTCACGTCGAAGAGCTGCTCCGGCACGTGCTTGATCTTGAGGATCGCGCGCCAGCCGAAGGTCACCGACGCCGACAGGGCGCTGGGCCGCGGTGGGCGGCGCTCGGTGATCAGCAGCGCGGCCAGCGACTCGGTGCTGACCGGGGCGAGTTCCTTGCTTTCCGTGGTCGTCGCGGTGCTCATGCCGTCACCCCGTCCTTCGTCGGCTCGTGGTTCTCGGTCGGCTTGTGGCCCTCGGCCGGCTCGTGGTTCTGGGTCGGCTCGTGCGTGTCGTGTCCGGTCAGGGCGAGGAACACCTCGTCCAGGCTGGGCTGCCCCAGCGCGAAGGTGTCGACGGTGACGCCGGTGCGGGCGAGTTCGCCCAGGGCCCGCGCGGCCTGCTCGGCGGCCGTGCCGCTCGTCGCGGTGTTCAGCCGGGCGGTCAGCGCCACCGGGTCGGGCTCCGGCTGTACCTGGGCGTCGAGGGTGCGCCGCAGCACCTCCGCGGCCTGCGACCGCTGTGCCGGATCGCGCAGCCGCAGATGGACGGAGCCGGCTCCGACGGACGCCTTCAGTTCGCCCTTCGTGCCCTCGGCGATCACCCGGCCCTGGTCGATGACGGCGATCCGGGACGCCAACTGGTCGGCCTCGTCCAGGTACTGCGTGGTCAGCAGCACGGTCGTGCCCTGCGCGACCACGGCCCGCACGATCTCCCACACCTGGTTGCGGCTGCGCGGGTCGAGACCGGTCGTGGGCTCGTCGAGGAAGAGCAGGTCGGGCGTGTTGAGGATGGACGCGGCGATGTCGATGCGGCGCCGCATGCCGCCCGAGTAGTGCTTGACCTGCTTTCCGGCCGCGTCCGTCAGACCGAAGGCGGCCAGCAGCCGACCGGCGCGCTCCCGTGCCGCCTTCTTGCCGTGTCCGAGGAGACGGCCGAGCAGGATCAGGTTCTCGGTGCCGGTGAGGTCCTCGTCCACGGAGGCGTACTGCCCGGTGAGGCTCACCCGGGCCCGCACCTCGTCGGCCTCGCGCACCACGTCACGGCCGAAGACATGCGCCTCGCCGCGGTCGGGGCGCAGCAGGGTGGCCAGCATCTTCACGGTGGTCGTCTTGCCTGCGCCGTTCGGGCCGAGGACGCCGTAGACCGTGCCGGCCGGCACGGCGAGGTCGACTCCGTCGACGGCGCGCGTCTCGCCGAACCTCTTCAACAGGCCGGCCGTTTCGATCGCGAGGCCGGACGGCTGCGTGCTCATACGTCGGTCCTTCCGCTGCTGCGGTCTTGGGGTACGCATGGGAAGACCTTTGCCTTGGCGAGAACTCATCGCCGAACCGGCCGAATTCTTCGCGGATTCCGCGCGCCCCACGTCCGGGACCGCGCCCCAGGGTCGAGGCGTGCCCTGAGCCGAGGAGTGCCCAGGGGCGGGTAGTGCCCAGGGTCGAGGAGTGCCCAGGGGCGGGGAGTAGCGTCCGGGGCATGCATGCGATCACGATTTCCGAACCTGGTGGGCCCGAGGCGCTGGTGTGGCAGGAGGTACCGGATCCGGTGCCGCCCGGCGAGGGCGACGTCCTGGTCGAGGTGGTGGCCGGTGCCGTCAACCGCGCCGACATCCTGCAGCGGCAGGGCTTCTACAACCCGCCGCCGGGTGCCTCCCCCTACCCCGGCCTGGAGTGCTCAGGCCGGATCGCCGCGCTCGGGCCCGGGGTCTCCGGCTGGGCCGTCGGCGACGAGGTGTGCGCGCTGCTGGCGGGCGGCGGGTACGCGGAGCAGGTCGTCGTCCCGGCGGGGCAGCTGCTGCCGGTTCCCGAGGGCATCGACCTCAAGCGGGCCGCCGCGCTGCCCGAGGTGGTGTGCACGGTCTGGTCCAACGTCTTCATGATCGCCCACCTGCGCCCGGGTGAGACGCTGCTCGTGCACGGCGGCTCCAGCGGCATCGGCACGATGGCCATCCAGCTGGCCAAGGCGGTCGGCGCGAGAGTCGCCGTCACCGCGGGCAGCAAGCAGAAGCTGGAGCGCTGCGCCGAGCTGGGCGCGGACATCTTGATCAACTACCGGGAGCAGGACTTCGTCGCCGAGCTCGACCGGGCCACGGGCGGCGCGGGCGCGGACGTCATCCTCGACAACATGGGCGCCAAGTACCTGGACCGCAACGTCCGGGCGCTCGCCGTCAACGGGCGGCTCGCCGTGATCGGCCTACAGGGCGGCGCCAAGGGCGAGCTGAACCTCGGCGCGCTGCTGAACAAGCGGGCCGCGGTCAGCGCGACCTCGCTGCGCGCCCGGCCGTTCGCCGAGAAGGCGGCCATCGTGGCGGCCGTACGCGAGCATGTGTGGCCGCTGTTCGCCTCGGGCCAGGTCCGCCCGGTGGTCGACCGTGAGCTGCCGATGCCGGAGGCGGCCGAGGCACACCGGGTGGTGGAGGCGAGCGGCCACATCGGAAAGGTGCTCCTGGTCGCTCCGTGACCCGTGACCCGTGACCCGTGATCCGTGATCCGTGATCCGTGATCCGTGACCAGCGGCCCGCGGTCCGCGGCACGTCCCGGCGGCCGAGGCCGACGCCGACCGCCGGGACGCCGACCGCCGGGCCGCCGACCGCCGGGATGCCGAGCGCCCGGCGGCCGGAGGCGCCGCGCAGTACGGGGGCGGTCCCGGCTCGGTCCCCGCTCCGGTCAGCCCCGGCGTACCCGCAGTCCCACGACGGCGGGACCGGGTCTTCCTGCACAGCGGAGCGTGGGGTTGCCGGAGGGGACGACTGCCCGGCGGTGGGACGGCGGTCGTGCGCATGTGCTGCTGGGCCGCGACGGGTGCGGTCGGCCGCGGCGTCCGTGGTCCCACGACGGCGGGACGGGGTTTCCTGCGCAGAGGTTGTGGTGGCGGTGGGCTGTCGATGGGGCCGCGGTCGTGCGCAGGTGGTGCGGTCAGCTGCGGCGTACCCGTAGTCCCACGAAGGCGAGGGCGAGGCCCAGGCCGATGAGAACCAGGCCGCTGCCCAGCGGCAGGAGCCGCATCGTGGGTTCGGCGGCACTCGACCGGCCGCCCGCGGCGTCCTCGGCCGACGGGGTCGCGGAGGGGACGATGCCGGCCTGCTGGGTGGACTCGGAGGCGGTGGGAGTCGCTTCGTCATGGTCGTGCTCGTGGCGCCACCACGGGCCGTGGTCCCTTTGCGAGGCATCGTCGCCGCCGTCGCCGTCCTCGCCCGCTTCGTGCTCCGTGCCCTCCTGGCTCACCGCGTCGTCCGAGGCGTCCGAGTCGTCCACGCCCTCGGTGTGCGCCGCGGGCCCGTCCGACCGCCCCGGCCGTGGCCGGCCCTCGGCCGGACGGCTGCCGGCCCGGGACGGTTCGGCGGAGGCCGAGGGGCCCGCGGTGTCCGGAAGCGTGGCCTCGGGGGCGTACGCGGTGGCCGTGCCGCACGGCACGAGGACCGCCGCCAGCACGAGCAGCAGCCGTACGAGACGGAACGTGAAACGCAGCCATGGAGTCACGTCGGTGACCTCCCGGAGCCGGGTCGCCAAGATCGACGCAATCCAGCCTCACATGTGCTGGCACTCCTGGCATTCCGGACTCCGCCGACAGGTCTACCCGGTGGATCGGGCGCACCAGGGGGCGCCACGGTGGTGGGGTGCAGGCGTGCGCGACAATGGCCGCATGGAGATGCCGAGGAACGACAGGTCGCCCGAGAACCCCCAGATCCTGGTCGTGGGCCAGGACGGCATGGCGCTCGGCGGCGGAGCAGGCGAAGACTCCCGCGAGATCCCCGTGACGGAGCAGGTGGAGCAGCCCGCCAAGGTCATGCGGATCGGAAGCATGATCAAGCAGTTGCTGGAGGAGGTGCGCGCCGCTCCCCTGGACGAGGCGAGCCGCGCCCGGCTCAAGGAGATCCACCGCAGCTCGGTGAAGGAGCTGGAGGACGGGCTCGCCCCGGAGCTCGTGGAGGAGCTGGAGCGGCTTTCCCTCCCCTTCACCGACGGAGCGACGCCGAGCGACGCGGAACTGCGCATCGCGCAGGCCCAGCTGGTGGGCTGGCTGGAGGGTCT
Organism: Streptomyces sp. NPDC004752; assembly: GCF_053601275.1. Taxonomy (NCBI): domain Bacteria; kingdom Bacillati; phylum Actinomycetota; class Actinomycetes; order Kitasatosporales; family Streptomycetaceae; genus Streptomyces; species Streptomyces sp. NPDC004752. The sequence goes on from NZ_JBSGBN010000043.1 coordinate 12,204, forward strand.
CTTCCATGGGATCCAGACGACGCTGTTCGCCCAGCAGATGGCCGCCCGCGCCCAGCTGGAGCAGATGCGCCGTGCGCTGCCGCCGGGCATGGGCCACGAGGGCTCCGACGAACAGCACCCGGGCGGCCGCTCGGGCGGGCCGTACCTGTAGATCACCTCATCACCACGAAGGGCCCGGCGGTGTGACCCGGATCGCCGGGCTCCGAGAAAACCCCGCGGCACTTCGGGAACGCGGCCCGTGCCGCCCGCGCCGTCCCCGCCGGGATCTCCCCCCGGGCCCCCGGCCCCCCGGCCCCTTCGGCCGCGTAGACACGACACCCACCCCGTACGACCCGTACGACCCGTACGACAACGTCGGCTCCCAGGACCACAACCGCGTCTTGGGAGCCGACGTCATGCACGGGCCCGAGTCGATCAACAGCGGTGTGCGCCGCCGGGGCCCTGACGCTGTGTGGTGCGGTTCAGCCGGTCGCCGGGTTGCCCGAGGAGACCTTGAGCTGGATCGTGGGCATGTCCTTCGGGTCGACGTCCGTGCCGGCGGCGGGGAACTGGTCCATGATCGTGCCGTCGCCGTAGGTGTTCTCGTCGACCTTGACCACCTTCATCTCCCAGCCCGCGGCCTGGAAGCATGCCTTGACCGACTTTATGTACTTGAACTTGAGGCTGGGCACCCGGATCTTGTCCGGATCGTCGTACGACTCCTGCGGCTCCGTGCACTCGCTCGACTCGATCGTCTTCGACGGGTCCGGGCCGCGATAGCCCTCCGCGCGGGACGCGGAGACCGAGGCGCCTGTGCTGCCGTCGCCCGTGACATCGTCGTGGTTTCCGGCGCCGTCGTTCAGGGTCAGCGCGAGGACCAGGGCGACGACCGCGACGAGGGACACCGCGATCGAGCCGATGATCACCGGCTTGTTCCCCTTGCCGCCGCCCGAGCCCGACGACTGGGGCGAGGTCGGGGGCGTCAGGTTGTACGGCGGCGGGGTCGACGGGGTCTGCTGGGCGTACCCGGCCGGGGCCGGAGTCTGGTAGCCGCCGCCCTGGTGCGGGTAGCCGTACGCCGGGGCCGGCGTCGGTGTGCCGTACGGGTTCGGGCCCGGGGCCGGCTGGTACGGCGTCTGCACCGGGCCGGTGGGTGCCGGGGCCGTCCGGTCGACCGGCGGGAAGACCGCGGAGCCGACGCCCGCGCCGCTCTGCGCCAGGGCGCCCGGGACGATGCTCGGCGGGGCCGCCTGGAAGGACGCGGCGACCCGCAGGCACTCGTCGCGCATCGACTCGGCGGTCGGGAAGCGCTCGTTCGGGTTCTTCTTCAGCGCGCGGGAGACCAGCGCGTCCACCGCGGAGGGCAGCGCGCGGTTGATCGTGGAGGGGACCGGCGGCTCCTCCTGCACATGCGCGTACGCGATCGCCAGCGGCGAGTCCGCCTCGAACGGCAGTCGCCCGGTGACCAGTTGGAACAGCATGATGCCGACCGAGTACAGGTCCGAGCGGGCGTCCACGCCCCGGCCCAGCGCCTGTTCGGGCGAGAGGTACTGCGGGGTGCCGACGACCATGCCGGTCTGCGTCATGGACGTGACACCGGATTGCATGGCGCGGGCGATGCCGAAGTCCATCACCTTGACGACGCCGCGCTTGGTCATCATCACGTTGCCGGGCTTGATGTCGCGGTGGACCAGCCCCATCTCGTGGCTGATTTCCAGCGCCGCCAGCACATCCGCGGTGATTTTCAGCGCCTTGTCGGCGGGCATCGCGCCCTGCTGGCGGATGTCCTCCTCCAGCGCCGAGCCCAGCGGGCGGCCCTCGATGTACTCCATGACGATGTACGGCATGGTCATGCCGTCGAGGTCGTCCTCGCCGGTGTCGAAGACCGAGACGATGTTGGTGTGCGTGAGCTTCGCCACGGCCTGCGCCTCGCGGCGGAAGCGCTCACGGAATGCCTGTTCCCGGCCCAGCTCGGTGTGCAGTGTCTTGATCGCGACCTGGCGGTCCAGCACGGCGTCGTACGCCAGGTGCACCGAGGCCATGCCGCCCTCGCCGAGCAAGTCGCGCAGCTGGTAGCGGCCGCCCGCGAGAGCCCGCCCCGCGTACCGGCCCTGTGCGCCGTCCTGGCTCATGTCTCCGCGTCCCCCACTAGGCCGTCAGGCGCCCCGTTGATCGAATGTGTCATTCCCGGCCAAGTCTGCCCGAGGGCACTGACACGTCAAGCTCGGTGCCCGTTCCGTGACCGTACGCGAAAGAAGCGTCGCGGAAGCGTTACAGCCGCCGTACGACCGGGACACAGAATGTGCACGACGATGCGGGTGGCGGGTCTCCTGGTCGGCCCGTCTCGGGCCGGTCACGGTCACGGTACGCGGGCCGGGGACTTGCGCGGAGGCTGTAGCGTGGCCGACGGAGACCGTGACAACACCGCGCGCACCGCGGGCAGAAACGACGGCGAGGACCGATGGCACAGACGCACAGCGCCCAGGGCCCGTCCGACCCCGAGGCGACTGGCGGCGGCATGTCAGACACGCCGGAGATGTGGGGCAACGGAGGGCTCGTCGGCGATGGCCGATACCGGCTGACCCACAGGCTCGGCCGGGGCGGCATGGCCGAAGTCTTCGCCGCCGAGGACGTGCGCCTCGGGCGCACCGTCGCGGTCAAACTGCTCCGTTCCGACCTGGCCGAGGACCCGGTGTCCAAGGCCCGCTTCACGCGCGAGGCCCAGTCGGTGGCCGGCCTCAACCACCACGCCATCGTCGCCGTGTACGACTCCGGCGAGGATGTCGTGGGCGGCCAGTCCGTGCCGTATATCGTCATGGAGCTGGTCGAGGGCCGCACCATCCGCGACCTGCTGCTCAACGCCGAGGCGCCGGGCTCCGAGCAGGCCCTGATCATCGTCTCCGGGGTCCTTGAGGCGCTGGCCTACTCGCACCAGCACGGCATCGTGCACCGCGACATCAAGCCGGCCAACGTCATCATCACCCACAACGGCGCCGTCAAGGTGATGGACTTCGGCATCGCCCGCGCCCTGCACGGCGCGTCGACGACGATGACGCAGACCGGCATGGTCATGGGCACCCCGCAGTACCTGTCGCCGGAACAGGCGCTCGGCAAGGCGGTCGACCACCGCTCCGACCTGTACGCGACCGGCTGCCTGCTGTACGAACTCCTCGCGCTGAGGCCCCCGTTCGTCGGTGAGACCCCGCTCTCCGTGGTCTACCAGCACGTCCAGGACATCCCGACGCCCCCGTCCGAGGCGTCCGACGCCTGCCCGCCGGAGCTGGACGGCCTGGTGATGCGTTCGCTGGCCAAGGAGCCGGACGACCGTTTCCAGACGGCCGAGGAGATGCGCGGTCTGGTTCAGTACGGCCTGCAGATGCTGTACGAGCAGGGCGGCCACACGGGCACCTGGAACACCGGCCCGGTGGAGCTGCACGAGGGCCGGCACACCCCGGCGGGCGGCTTCGCGGGCACGACCGCGATGCAGCACCCCGGCGTCGGTGCCGGCGCCGGCACCGCGCAGATCCCGCAGCCGATCCTGCCTTCCGGGTACGGAGGCGGCGACGACGGCGGTTTCGAGGGGCACGGCAACAAGGGCAGCGGCCGGGGCAAGCTGTGGATCCTCGCCGTGCTCGCGGTGATCGCGATCGCGGCGGGCGTGGCGCTGGCGCTGAACAACGGCTCCGGCAAGGGCGACGGCGATCCGGGCACCAGCAAGTCGCCGACCACCTCGCAGAGCACCAAGCACGAGAAGGCCAGCGAGAGCCCGACCGACGAGTCGACCGACACGGCGACCGAGACGGGTACGGACGACTCCTCGGGCACGGGCGGCACCTCGCACTACGCCCCGCCGCCCACGCCCTCGTTCACCCCGTCCCAGACCGAGAGCAGCGATCCGAGCCCGCCGCCCTCGAACTCGCAGACCAGCCCGGAGCCGTCGGACCCGGGGACCACGTCGCAGCCGGAGCCGTCGGACTCGGCGCCCGACCCGAGCGGCACGGACCAGGGCGACACCGGTCTCACGGGCGTGGGTCCTTGAAGGACACCCTCCGGCACGGCTTTCCCGCGCGCGTGAGAGCGGAATGAAGCTCCACGCGCGCGTGACGCCCCATCCGTGAGTTACGTCCCATGCGCGCGCGGTGCTCCACGCGTGCGCGGCGTGCGCGGTGTTCGCCGTGGCCGCGCCCAAGTGACGTCGCATTCCTTTCATGCCACGAAGGCGTCGCACACCGCGTCGTACTCCCGCGTCCACCACACCGCGAGCGCGGAGGCGGCCGGGAACTGGGGGTCCGCGCGGGTGTCGCCGCGCTCGTAGTGCCAGCGCAGCATCCAGAAGTCGTTGAGCCGCTCCCACCACACGCGGTGCACGGCCGCAGCGAGTTGCGAGGGTGTGGCTCCGGCCGCGCGCCGGTACGCGCGCGCGTAGGCCCGCACCTTCGGCAGGTCGAGGGCGCCCGTGGGCCGGACGAAGAAGATCGCCGCGGCGCGGACCGCCTCCTCGGCGCGGGGCTGTACGCCGAGCCGGTCCCAGTCGACGATCGCGGCGGGCGCGTCTCCCTTGTAGAGCAGGTTGAACGGGTGGAAGTCGCCGTGCACCCAACCCACCGAGCCGCCGCGCGGAGGCCGCCGGTCGGTGTGCTGTTCGAGGAGCGCGCGCCGCTCCAGGAGGCGGTGTCTGGCCAGTTCGTCGAAGGCGTCGGACGGGCGGTGCCGGCGCACATGGGCGAGCAGGTCGTCGATGAGGGCGAAGGTGTCGGTGGGGTCGGCGCTCCGCACCGGGTGGGGGCTCGTGGCGGGGCGGGTGCCCGCCTTGGGTGGCATCACCCGCTCCAGGCAGGCGTGCACGGCCCCGAGCAACGCCCCGAGCCGTCCGCACTGGCCCGGTGTGAGCTGGCCGCCGTGCCGGTGCCTGCCGTCGATCCAGGGATGCAGGGCGTAGGCGTGGCCGCCGATGACGGCGACCGTGCGGCCGCCGCGGTGGGTCAGCGGCGGGGCGACCGGGACGCCGAGGTCGGCCAGGCGCTGGGTGGCCCGGTGCCGGCGCTCGATCGCGGCCGGGTCGGCGGTGTCGGGGTCGAAGTGGTGCTTGAGGAAGTAACGGCCGCGGGTGGTGCACAGGCGGTAGCCGCGGTTGAGCAGACCCTGGTCGACGGGCTCGCAGGTGAGGGCGGAACCGGCGGCGTACAGGCGCAGCAGGGCGCCCAGCGGGGGCGCGTGGGGCACGAGAGGTGGTACACATGAGCGCGGCACGCGCCAGATGCTAGGGCACGGAAAGGGCCGGTGAGCTGGGGCTTATCACAGACAGTCGCTTTCGATCACAGTAAGTGCTCGAAGTGACGCCGTGTCACCCGGAAGCGGTTCTCAGAGCTTCTCAGCGCTTCTCAGGCTTTTCGGCCTGCATGCGGGCCACGTACGCGGCCGCCTGGGAACGCCGGTGCATGCCCAGCTTGGAGAGCAGGCTCGACACATAGTTCTTGATCGTCTTCTCGGCGAGGTGCAGCCGCTCGCCGATCTGACGGTTGGTGAGCCCCTCACCGATCAGGTCCAGGATCCGCCGTTCCTGGTCGGTGAGATGGGCGAGCCTGTCGTCGGCGCGGGCGGTGCCGCCGTCGCGCAGCCGCTCCAGGACCCGGGCGGTGGCCACGGGGTCGAGCAGGGACTTCCCCGCGGCGACGTCCCGCACGGCGGTCAGCAGTTCGTTGCCCCGGATCGCCTTCAGGGCGTATCCGGAGGCGCCCGCCATGATCGCGTCGAACAGGGCCTCGTCATCGGCGAACGAGGTCAGCATCAGACAGCTCACGGACTCGTCCCGGGACCGGATCTCACGGCACACCTCCACGCCGCTGCCGTCCGGGAGTCGTACGTCGAGCACCGCGACATCGGGCCGGGTGGCCGGAATCCGGGCCAGCGCGTCGGCCGCCGTGCCGGCCTCGCCGACCACCTCGATGTCGGCCTCGGCCGAGAGCAGTTCATGCACCCCGCGGCGGACGACCTCATGATCGTCCAGGAGAAATACCCTGATTTTTCCGTTTTCGCGCACCGGGTCAGTGTCACACACGGAGTCTTCCCGTGGGCTGGTCGGCCGGGATAACGTGCCGTTGCTCCGGCCTCCTGCAAGGCTGTGACCAGCGACCTTCCCGTCCGCGTCGATTTACTTGGATATCCAAGCAAAAACGCAGGTCAGAGGGGTTTCACAGAAATGTGGCGTACTGGGTAACGTGTTGTGGGGCGCTCGCCGGAGCACCTGTCCCGCCAGTTCCCGGCCGAGCGGCACCCACCCCGTGCCCGGTGGTCTGGAATCGGTGAGCCGCACTGGTTACCCGGCAACCCCGGGAGCCGGACCGACGGAGGAGCACACGTGACCGTGGACAGCAGTGCCGCGCGCAAGCCGCGACGCAGCGCCGCAGGCAAGGCCGGCACCACCGGCACCACTCGCACCACCGCGGAGAAGAGCACCGAACCCGAATTGGTTCAGCTGCTCACTCCGGAGGGCAAGCGCGTCAGGATCGCGAAGGGCACCAAGAGCGCGCAGAACGCCAGGAACACCAAGGACGCCAGGAATGCGGAGTACGCCCAGTACGTAGCCGACATCACCCCCGAAGAGCTGCGCGGTCTGTACCGCGACATGGTGCTCACCCGCCGCTTCGACGCCGAGGCCACCGCCCTGCAGCGCCAGGGCGAGCTGGGTCTGTGGGCGTCGCTGCTGGGCCAGGAGGCCGCCCAGATCGGCTCCGGCCGGGCCACCCGGCCGGACGACTATGTTTTTCCGACCTACCGTGAGCACGGCGTCGCCTGGTGCCGCGGCGTCGACCCGACCAATCTGCTCGGCATGTTCCGCGGCGTGAACCACGGCGGCTGGGACCCCAACGGCAACAACTTCCACCTCTACACGATCGTCATCGGTTCCCAGACCCTGCACGCCACCGGCTACGCGATGGGCGTGGCCAAGGACGGCGCGGACAGCGCGGTGATCGCCTACTTCGGCGACGGCGCCTCCAGCCAGGGCGACGTGGCCGAGTCGTTCACCTTCGCCGCGGTCTACAACGCCCCGGTGGTGTTCTTCTGCCAGAACAACCAGTGGGCGATCTCCGAGCCGACCGACAAGCAGACCCGCGTCCCGCTCTACCAGCGCGCGCAGGGCTACGGCTTCCCGGGCGTCCGGGTGGACGGCAACGACGTGCTGGCCTGCCTCGCCGTCACCCGCTGGGCGCTGGACCGCGCCCGCAACGGCGAGGGCCCGACGCTGGTCGAGGCGTACACCTACCGGATGGGCGCCCACACCACCTCCGACGACCCCACCCGCTACCGGCACGACGACGAGCGCGCCGCCTGGGAGGCGAAGGACCCGATCCTGCGCCTTCGCCGCCATCTGGAGGACTCAAACCACGCGGACGAGGGATTCTTCGCGGAACTTGAGGCGGAGAGCGAAGCGTTGGGCAAGCGAGTGCGCGAAGCGGTCCGTGCCATGCCGGACCCGGACACCTTCGCCATCTTCGAGAACGTGTACGCGGACGGGCATGCGCTCGTCGACGAGGAGCGAGCCCAGTTCGCCGCCTACCAGGCGTCGTTCGCGGACGCAGAGGGGGTCTGATCATGGCAGCGGAGACCATGGCCATCACGAGCATGCCTCTGGCCAAGGCGATCAACGAATCGCTGCGCCGCGCGCTGGAGACGGACCCCAAGGTCGTCGTCATGGGCGAGGACGTCGGCAAGCTGGGCGGCGTCTTCCGGGTCACCGACGGCCTGCAGAAGGACTTCGGTGAGAGCCGCATCATCGACACCCCGCTCGCCGAGTCGGGCATCGTCGGCACCGCGATCGGCCTGGCCCTGCGCGGCTACCGCCCGGTGGTGGAGATCCAGTTCGACGGCTTCGTCTTCCCGGCGTACGACCAGATCGTCACGCAGCTCGCGAAGATGCACGCGCGCTCGCTGGGCAAGGTCAAGCTCCCCGTCGTCATCCGCATCCCCTACGGCGGCGGCATCGGCGCGGTCGAGCACCACTCCGAATCCCCCGAGGCCCTGTTCGCGCACGTACCGGGCCTGAAGGTCGTCTCTCCGTCGAACGCCTCGGACGCCTACTGGATGATGCAGCAGGCCATCCAGAGCGACGACCCGGTGATCTACTTCGAGCCCAAGCGGCGCTACTGGGACAAGGCCGAGGTCAACACCGAGGCGATCCCGGACCCGCTGCACAAGGCGCGCGTGGTGTGCGAGGGCACCGACCTGACCCTGGCCGCTTACGGCCCGATGGTGAAGCTCTGCCGGGAGGTCGCCGCCGCGGCCGCCGAGGAGGGCAGATCGCTGGAGGTCCTCGATCTGCGCTCGGTGTCCCCGCTGGACTTCGACTCGATCCAGACGTCGGTCGAGAAGACCCGCCGCCTGGTCGTGGTCCACGAGGCGCCGGTGTTCTTCGGCTCGGGCGCGGAGATCGCGGCCCGGATCACGGAGCGCTGCTTCTACCACCTGGAGGCCCCGGTGCTCCGGGTGGGCGGCTACCACACCCCGTATCCGCCGGCCCGCCTGGAGGAGTCGTACCTTCCGGACCTGGACCGGGTGCTCGACGCCGTCGACCATGCCCTGGCGTACTGAGGAGAGGGTCGTGACGACGATGACGGACGCGTCCGTACGCGAGTTCAAGATGCCCGACGTGGGCGAGGGGCTCACCGAGGCCGAGATCCTCAAGTGGTACGTCCAGCCGGGCGACACGGTGACCGACGGCCAGGTGGTGTGCGAGGTCGAGACCGCCAAGGCGGCCGTCGAACTCCCCATCCCCTACGACGGCGTGGTCCGTGAGCTGCGCTTCCCCGAGGGCACCACGGTCGACGTGGGCACCGCGATCATCACGGTGGACGTGGCCGGCGGTGCCTCCGTGCCCGCTCCCGCCGCGCCGCAGGAGGCCGAGCGGCCCGAGGCGCCCCAGCCGTCCGAGGCGGAGCCGAAGGCACCGGCCCGCCAGCCGGTGCTCGTCGGGTACGGCGTCGCGACGTCCGCGACCAGGCGCCGCCCGCGCAAGGCCGCCGAGGCCGCCGCCCCCCAGCCCGCC